>JABEUP010000114.1 GCA_013044365.1 Acidimicrobiaceae bacterium | reverse complement strand
GATGATTAACCCGTCCGCCTCATAAGTTAGAAATTGTTCGGTGCCGAGGTGAACTTCGACTCGAATGACGTGTCCTGAATCTAATTTTTCCACCACCAGATCGTTCAAAGCCAAATAATGCTTGTAAAGAATGTTCCGACTCTCCGATGATTCGACCGTGGGATCCGCCGTTTCGACATCGATCGAAAGCGTCATCCGCTCGTCAATCAGGTACTGACCATCGAAGAAGTTCTGAAGAGCACTGAAAAGTCCATCAGGATCGCATTCGGTTAAGTATCCAAGGGAGCCGAAATTGACCCCAAGAACTGGAATTGGAAGTGGCATATGCAGTATCTTGTCGATCGCTCGCAACATAGTTCCGTCCCCGCCAAGCGAGACCACTAAATCAAGGCTTTCCTCAATTCCATTTTCGTCCATTTGGACGGGATGGTGGCCCTTATTATCTAGCCATTCCTCAAGCTCGCCAGCCTTGATACGGGCACTGTCGCGTTGGGGATGATAAAAAATACCTACTTTTGCCATTGGTTATAAACTAACAAGCCAACATCACCAGTCAATCAGATTCTGTACGGGATTGCGTTGATGCACTTTCAATCTCGCGATCTATTAACCCCTCATAATCAACGAGAGAGCGCGGGCTGTCATTGGAAAAGTGGCAGAAAAATTCGACATTTCCCTCTGTTCCACGGATTACAGAAGCTGCGAGACCTCTCACAGACGCGCCATAGCGTATGAATGACTCCACGACGGCAATTAATGATTCGCGCCAAAGCGCGGGATCCTTTATAACTCCCTTGCCTTTGGAGGCATCCCGGTGCCCTACTTCAAATTGCGGCTTTACCAAAATAATCAGTTGACCACCTTCTCTGACCAAAGATAATAAAGTACTAGCTAATGCAGCCACCGATGTGAAAGATACATCTGCTACAACTACGTCGAATCCCGTTTCTTCGGGATCCGAAAAATCTCTGATATTGGTGCGTTCGGAACTCAAGACCCGGGAATCATTTCTGATTCTCTCGTGGAGCTGGTTGGTACCAACATCTACTGCGGTCACAGATTTGGCACCATGCTGAAGTAGGCAGTCAGTGAAGCCGCCTGTCGAACTGCCAACATCAAGTATCCGCAATCCCTCGACGATGATTTCGAATCGGCTTAGGGCGCCCTCTAATTTGAGCCCTCCCCTGGAGACATACCGTGGTAATTCGGTGACATGGATTTGATCACCACTTTTGACTTGCCTCGACGGCTTCTCTGCGACGGAGCCATTCACCAACACCTTGCGTTGGCGAATCAGTTCAGCCGCTTTATCGCGCGAGTCGACCAGCCCTCGTTCCGCTAGTGCAGAATCTAAACGTATGGCTGCGCGATTTTTGATAACACTCATATTACCAAGTGCAGATTGCCTACCTCTGGTTTTAAGGCGAATCCAAGTCAAAGGTTAATATATGTCCGAGCGTTATCCCTCTGCTGGAGGCGCAGTATCTGACGGAGGCTTGGGTCCGGCGGCCCTTTTTCTTGGCGGCCTGGCTTTGGCCGGAGCGGCATTTTTAGTTGGAACCACAGTTCCTGTACTTGATGATCTCGAAGACCTTGTTGACGCGGCGGGTGGTGTCTTAGACCGCGAAGTGGACTTCGCACGAGCTTCTTTCTTCGCTGTATCTGGTGTGGGATCGGCAGGCCGTTCTGCGGCTGGTTCCTGTTTGGGAATCTGATGGACTAGGGAATTCAACATCTCGGTAAGTTTGGACACCTCTTCCCGAAGACCGGACATCTTTCCTAGCTCTTGGCTCAGGGAGGTCAACCTATCGGTAAACTTGCCTAGTTCCTCCTTGGATACAACGTTGGCAGAACGCAACTGTTTCTCAAATTCCTTTCGTAGGCCCTTGATAATCGTCTCGGTATTCTCCCGGCTCTTTTTAGCGGTATCTTCAAATAGATCTTTCATTTGATTCCGCTGCACTTCAGAAATATGTACGACGTCCCGCAAAGCCTCTTCAGCTCTCGCCTGAGCGATCTTGGCTACAGACAAACCGGCTTCAATCAACTTCCCTAGCTTCTGAGAACTATCTTTGCCTGCCATAATTTCATCCTTCATAAATTGACTTGATGCTAAGTATATCATGCAGGAAATAACTATATCATTGGTATTCCGGTACTTTAATCAATAACCATTTGATCAAAGCGGTGGTAGAGGTGCAGTTCGAGCTAGCCGCCTTGGGGGAAGCTCACGCTTTTTTTTAGTTATTTCTCTCCAGAGGTAGACTTTCCAATCTAAGTCTTTTCCCAACTATGTCATTGCGGTGAGTAATACTGTTATTAGTACTGATAAAAGAGATGGCACTATGAGAACTTCTGACCGTTCGAGTCAATGGATAGAGACTTCGCCAGGATTCATCCTTGATAGCGGAAATGTGGCAGCACATTCAAACCAGCTCTCGAGCCGGCTGAAACCTAGGATTATCACAAGGGAGCAGAGAGAAGATATCGAACGGCAATTGCTCGCAGAAGGGGCGACGTTATCAATAGGAGCTGGTCAACGAGATCGACCGGAGGAACCCGACCCGATGCGTACGGCATTC
Source organism: Acidimicrobiaceae bacterium (assembly GCA_013044365.1). Classification (GTDB taxonomy): domain Bacteria; phylum Actinomycetota; class Acidimicrobiia; order Acidimicrobiales; family Acidimicrobiaceae; genus SCQM01. The sequence continues at coordinate 6,180 of JABEUP010000114.1, read as the reverse complement.
GAACGTGATCGTGACCGCATACTTCACTCCACTGCGTTTCGTCGGTTGGCGGGCAAGACGCAGGTCTTCATTTTTCCTAACGATCATCAACGGACACGACTGACTCATGCCCTTGAGGTCTCTCAGGTAGCGACGGCAATCTCCAGAGGAATCGGATTGAATATCGCACTGACTGAGGCAATTGCCCTAGGCCACGATTGCGGACATGGTCCCGGAGGACATGCGAGCGAGGATGCTTTTTCAAAGTTTCTTTCAGATGGATATGATCATGCAACCTGGGGTGCAGACCACACACTCGTTGATCTGAATCTTTGCATGGAAACTTTAGATGGAATTCGCAACCACTCCTGGTCGCGGCCACATCCAGCCACACCCGAAGGGGCAGTAGTTTCCTTCGCCGACCGTATTGCTTATTGTGCTCACGACCTTGAAGATGCCATTAAGGCGGAAGTGGTTCACACCTCTCAAATTCCGGTTTCGATAACCTCTGTTGTAGGGACTACACGGACTCATCAGCTCGGATATTTCATTTCGGACATGGTAGATACTGCTGTCAGAAACGGTGAGATCGCTCTGTCAAATACTGCCGCGTCAACCCTCGGGCAACTTCGCAGGTTCAACTACGACAAAATCTATATGCGACCAGAATCAATTAGACAGTCTGAGGCCGTTATTAGGGTCCTGAGCATGATGGTCGAGTACTACATAAGCAATCCCAAAGAAATTTCCATCCCAAGAGATGGCGCCCTGGACAATGAACCCCAAGATCCCGTGGTCAACGCCATAGGATACGTTTCAGGAATGACAGATCGATTTGCCTTTCAAAAAGCCGTAGATTTAATTGGTTATGATCCGAATAAGCTTCCACGGGGAATTGATCTCACTCATAAATAAGCAGCTCTTTCTCACCGCGGTGATACTATCCACGCTTTAGATAACCTGCGGTCCGGCCAACTCGCCCTTCTTTTTCAGGAGGTGACGGCCATAGAGAATTACGATTGCTCCCAACAGAGCCACCAAACCATTTATGATCCAGGCTGCCGACTAAGATCAGTGTGCCACCACAAGTCCAAATACGAGAGGACCGAAAACGCTGGCCAGCCTACCTCCAACCTGGGTTATCGCCGAGGCGCGGGCAGGCGCATGTTGATGAGTCTGTATGACGGCATAGTTGAATAGTCCGTTCCAGCCCCATCCAGCTCCAAAGGCAATAAAGGCTCCGATCCAAAAGAAGACGTCCATCCTGGTAGAGGCTCCGATGGCAAGCCCTCCGTAGCCGAGGGAACCAATGATTAACATTGCTGCAACCACCTTAAAATGTCCCCTGCCCCGGCGATCAGCGGCGATACCTGCGTAGATTCTGGCGATTACGGCAATGGCACCCGCAAATCCGGCTACAAATCCGGCGTTGGACTTCGTCAATCCCGCGGCTACTGCAGAGGTAACTAAAAATCCAGTCATCGCTGCGGCAGCGAAAATACCCAACCCGAAGCCTATGCCAAGAACAATTAACGGACCGAGGTTCCCTTTTGGAACGGGATCTTTATGCCGGGCCCTATATGCGGCGAGAGAGGTATGAGATCTCGGTACAATGAGGGCGGCAATTACAGACCAGAGCCCAGCCACGCCGAAGGCCCATCGCCAACCCACGGTAAGCGCAATTCCCGGGACGGCCAGCCCGCCAAATAACGTCGCTAACGGAATGGCAGCCTGTTTTACCCCAAATGCAAGACCCTGATGATTTCTGGGGATCCTCCTGGCGAGAAAAAGGTTCGTAGCGGGTTGCATGGCGGAACTCACAATCCCCGCAAAGAAGAGAACGATAGTGAGGCTTAGCCAGGACTGTACGAATAGTGCAATTGAGGCAAGAAATACCCCGGCCACCACAGCGGTCGGCCTCATGACTCTTACCCCTCCGACCGCTTCGGCTAACCGCCCGAAGGGGACCGAACCGGCTGCAGCGCCGAGAAAGTAAATGGAAATTGAAAACCCTAACGCGTCCGGGGCAAAATGCAATGATGATCTCATTTGAACCGCCAGAGCACCGGTAAGATAAACAGCAAAAGAGGTGCTTGTAGCAGCTGCTATAGCCGATACAATATCCCTTGTCATCCCGCGGGTGGTACCAGTTGCCGGAATTGAACTTTGTTCGGAAGCTTCCGGAGGAGCCACTTCCAAATGCGGAAAGCCGTCGTCACTCACCAATATTTACACACCCTGCCTGACCCGGTATTAAAAATTACGCCCTTCATCCTGCTCGTCAAATCCTTAATGCATTTCGGTGCAAATATGATTCCAGGCTTAGATTGGGTCATAGAACAAATGAACCAAATGGTCTCTAATCATTATTATCGAAAGACTAGGACTCGGACGAAGCCGGCTGCCTTTATCAAATAGCATACTGAAATGATTCTGGTGTTGTCATAGGTTCTCGTCATGTAGCGGCGAAGAATGCCCGGCACACTGGCTGATTACAGGGCTTTCCGACAGTGCGTAATCATCATGGTGGCGTCCTGGAAGCCCTGGAAAGGCTTTGCCCTGATTAGCGAATATTCAGTCGTGGCGACAGGTTTGGGACTACACCTTGGACCTTAGTCCGACGTTGCTAGCTGGGTAATTATCAATCGTTGCGAAAGTCCAACTTTTCTAATGCAACAGTTAAAGTCAAAGCCGGGAGGCTTGAGTTATCGCAGCTTCCAAGCTTTGACAAGGATTGTTAGTTTGAAATTCCCAGATCAGCTTCGATTAGTCTCTTGGGCTTGGCACCAATTGATGAGGCGACGAGCTCACCGGCTTTGAAGAGTCCGATGGTAGGAATTGAAAATACCTGATACTTGCTGGCGACTTCCTGATTAATATCGACGTTTACCTTGACAACCTTGATCTCCCCTACCCTCTCACTTGCCATTGAGTCCAGTTCCGGCGCAACCATGCGACATGGTGCACACCAAGGTGCCCAGAAGTCCACCACTACAGGAATTTCGGACTTCAATACTTCCGATTCAAAACTATCTTTGCTATTGGCCTCTATCGTTGCCATGATTTTTCCTCCTAGCTGAGTTACGAAAGGTTTAACGTATACCTATAGAGGTATATTCCCGTTAGCTCCGAAGATTCACCACCAGCCTGCCTTTCACCTTCCCCTCCAGTATTTCTTTGCCCAGCCTCTCCAGGTCTACGAGACTGACTTCGTCAGTCATTCCATCGAGGAGTTCCATCGGAAAGGTACCGGCCAGCCGCTTCCATATCTGGAAACGTTTATCTATACCAAGTGAGACCGAGTCGATACCAAGGATATTTACCCCGCGCAATAGGAATGGCATCACATTTGCGCTGAACGAAGCACCGCCAGCGAGGCCAACTGACGCAATAGACGCGCCGCGACTTAGTTGACTCAACACGCGGCCGAGAGTGGACCCGCCCACATTGTCAATGCAACCGCTCCACCTTTCACTCTCGAGCGGTCTAGTTGCAGGTGCTTCTAGTTCGGAGCGCTCAATAATGGTGCCAGCTCCCAGTTGTCTCAAGTACTCATATTCATCTGGACGGCCTGTTGAAGCCGCAACTTTGTATCCAAGAGCTTTTAGAAGAGCGACTGAAATCGACCCAACTCCACCGACCGCGCCTGTCACTAGGACTTCTTGGTCGGACGGCATGAGTCCGTGGCTCTCAAGCGCGTCGATCGCCATCATCGCGGAGAAACCAGCTGTGCCGAAAGCCATTGCCTGAAACAGCGTCAGTCCGATCGGTAACTTGATGACCCAATCTGCAGGTACCCTCACAAGTTCCGAGTAACCGCCCCAACGTGTTTCGCCGAATCGATATCCTCCCACAACCACCTCGTCGCCGGGAGAGAACCGGCTGTCAGTTGAATCCCTGACAATACCGGAGACATCAACTCCGGGTATGTGGGGGTACGACCGGACCAGCCTTCCAATTCCATTGAGAACCATTCCATCTTTATAATTGAGGGTCGAATATTTCGCGTCGATAGTGACCTCGCCCTCCGGTAGGCTTTCTTCTTCGACCCTCGCAATGGATGAGGTTACTTTGCCGTCAGTTTCTTTAATTACCAGAGCTGTGAACATAGTATTTTTCTAGCAGATTTGAAGTGATTATGGTAATTGCGATTTATTCATAATTCTCCACCATCTTCAAATTACGGTAAATACCAGTTTAATAATGTGACCTATGTTACATAAGGTATAAGTTTGCAAAGATTATAGGCATTTGGATGAGCGAGTGTGTCAAATGTCACCAGGTCAGCTGGCATTATTGTGACTTGCCCTTGTGTGATAATTTGTATAAATATTCAACTTTTCTGGCAGGTGCCGATCAGGCCCTGCTATAATGAATTTATTGCTTACTGGCGATCCCCCTCTGCTAGTAGGTTTACTAGGTTCCAACCCCCCAAAGCGGGACCTAGCTACTCGATAGTAACCCCGGGCGATAATTCGCCCGGGGTTACATCATTAAAGAATCTTTCCAGCAGTCGAGCAGATCCCCTAAATCGCATCTAACCTTGGACTGTGGAGCATAAAAGTGACGACCACGTTAATAATCAAAAGCGAATTCTCGGGGAATTCATTAAATCCCAACGTAAGCTGGCTCGGTTGTCCCTGCGCGAGCTGGCAGAGCGCACGAACATTTCAAATCCTTATTTGTCGCAAATAGAACGGGGCCTGCACGAGCCTTCGATCAGAATTCTGAAGTCGATCTCCAATGCACTCAATGTTTCATTCGGCTCGCTGCTTTCCCAGCTTGGCCATGCGGAAGATTCGTCCGCTTTTGTTAAGGAAACCAACCATTCCCAGGTTGAGACGGCCATCTATTCTGATCCACGCCTTTCCCAATACCACAAAGAAGTATTGGTTGCGTCCTACAAGACATTCATTTCGACCTCTGAGTCCTCTGAGTCACTCCATCGTAAGCATCATGAACCCAAGCCAGCAAACAAGAAGATAAAAGGTAAGATCCGCTAGCTAGTAATTCCGCAAACAATAAAGTAAGTTCTGGCACCGTACACCCAGCCCGACCCACGAACTCTTTGCGCTCATCATCAGATTCCTTTTATTAGCTTTGCGCAAGGATTCTTAGTCATGTAAAACTTCACCGCTATCTTTTTCTGGTGTTGTAGTGTCAGAGTGCCGTTTCATCAATTATCCAACCCGTAGGTAGTTCGGTAGAACTCCCATGCGCGGACTGGCTCATTGGGAAGGTCACTTTGAAGACGGGCGTTGATGGCTTCAGGTGTCCACGGTTGCACCGAACCCAGTTGGCGGGATAGAAATTGTAATTCTGCGGACTCCTCAAGAAAGATGGTCTTTACGCATGCATCTCCAACGCTTTCTCCAACCACCAGTGAGCCGTTACCCGGTAAGACAATGCCGTGTGCGGACTTCAGTGCTTCCACCACCGCGTGTCCCTGGTCCCCGGAAGTTACCAGAAATGGGCTATTGTGAACAGGTACCGTACCGCGGAGTTCAGCACCAAACCCGTGTACAACCTCGATAGGGAGTTTTGAAATTCCCATTACATTCACGTAGCGCGAATGGGTTCGGCATATCGCCGATACGTCGGACCTAGCTGCAAAGACAGCAAGATGCATCGCCGCTTCAAGAGGTGGGTTCCCGTTATTCAATTTTGTCCCCGCATGGTCGAGATGGACCAATTCATCCTCCTTCACCAGTCCAAGCCCCTTTCGGGGGGTGATTAGAACCGTTCCGTCATCCAGGCGGGCACTAACATGGCCGAAACCCTGCACCAGACCGAGCCGAGTCAATACGCGGCAAGCTTGGATTATCTCTGACCTGACTGCAATATGTGGCTCCATGAGGGATCCTCTCTCAAGATAATTCTGCTAAAGATTCTTTAAACCGTGAATTCAAAATTGGACTTCCGGATGCAACCAGCCTCGTCTGTATCTAATCCACCCCGCAGTAGTTTGACGACCAGTGCTGTCAGCTACGTCACGAGGCATAACGCAGAGCGTATGTTTTGCGGATGCGAATTCGCAAACCCTGGTCGAGCTCGAACTTTCAGCATAATAGTGTGGTGAAAAACATGGCCTGAACAAGGCAATATTCCACGTGAGGTGATCGAGAAGCAGCGGCAGTCGCAAAGGGCTTCGTCCGGCCGGGACAGATGTATCAGGGCCGTTTGATCCAAGTCATCTATCGG
>JABEUP010000113.1 GCA_013044365.1 Acidimicrobiaceae bacterium | reverse complement strand
GTGTTTTGAATCCCGCAACAGAGCTTTTTTTGTACCAGGCCGATCTGTATGATCCAGCAGTATTGGCATCCGAGCTGAGAAAGAAAATGCCGGTGATGGTGTCGTGCAGCACCGCTGACATTCAGGTGTCATGCGCCGAAGTCAGACACCTTATCGATGGCTTGTCTAAAGCAAGCGCGCGAATCGATTTCGTTCAGCTTCAAGGGGTTGACCACGTATTCAAGGTTGACCCAAGTGGCGCCTCCTCCGGCTATACCAAGCCGCTGCCGTTTTCACCTCAATTGAAATCGGCGCTAGCCGGATTTGCCCAGAAATATATGCGCTAGAAGGCTTTGACTTCGGCGCTCCGATCAGTTTAGGTTCTTCGCGGTTCGAATATTTGTTGCATGATCAACTAGCTGCTAAAATACCCTCATTCCTCGGCCTGGATTATGAATACGAGCTGAATGACGTTTCCGAAATAAACTACGTGTTCGCTGGTACGCCAGTTAGTGTTAGAGGTACTCAAGATGCATCGATGGGAAATTGGTACAGAATCCGCGATGATGCGCCTATATGGCAGACAGGAAGCTGAATATTGATGGGAACTTCTTCGCTTGCTATTTCCACGGTGGGCCTTACAAAGCGGTTTGGCGACCGTATAGCTGTAAATTCCGTAGATCTAAAAGTCAAAGCTGGAACGGCGTTTGGATTGCTTGGACCAAATGGGGCTGGAAAGACCACGCTCATCCGGATGTTGGTAGGACTGGCCCATCCGTCTGAGGGATCAATCGAGGTACTCGGAAGCGCGATTCCCGAGCAAAAACTCTCGGCTCTTTCAATGGTCGGTGCAATAGTTGAAGAGCCGCGTTTTTATCCTTTTCTGACTGGCAGGGAGAATCTTGAGATTGTAGCTTCCTTACGCAGCCGGCTGGCAATGTCAAATATTGATTCTGCAATTGAACGGGTAGGTTTATCCCAAAGGGCAGGCGACAAGGTTGGCGGTTATTCGTTAGGTATGCGTCAGCGACTCGGAATAGCCCGCTGTCTGCTTGTTGATCCAAAACTGATGATCCTGGACGAACCCATGAATGGACTTGATCCTCCTGGAATTTTAGAAATTCGGGCCTTGATAAGGTCGCTGGTAGAAGAAGGCAAAACGGTACTCCTGTCCTCTCATTTACTCGACGAAGTTGAGAAAACATGCGATGAAGTGGCGATTTTGTCACATGGATCAGTGTTGGCGTCTGGCAGTTTGGAGTCAATTCTGGCTGGTTCAGGAGCGAAGATTACACTCAGAACTTCGTCAGACCCGGTCTCGATTGAAATTCTGAAAACTCTTGATTTCATTGTTGACGTGCAAAGTGACGGAAAGGTGCTTCACGTCTCGCTGGGACCAAATGATGTTGAATACGATCGTTTGGCAGCAGTAATTGCCAGGGAACTTGTTGGAAATGGAATTGACATTTATGAGGTTTCTCAGGATAGGGTTTCACTTGAGAGCAGATTCTTTGAGGTAACGTCTCTTTCCGAAGATGATGCGGTGGGGATCTGATGTCGAAATATTGTTTAGGGAGCGAGGTTTAGATGTCGACTCAGGTGGTAGCTCCATCTCCTGGCTATTCAAAGGCTGAATCAGTTTTCGGTCAGATGTTGCATGCTGAGACTAAAAAGCTGACTCGCAGGAAAGGTGTGATGGCCTTCACGATTATCGGAACAATTGGCATTATCGTGATAACCTTCGCCATCCTGGAGATCTATCACCTTAGCAATCCGGTGAAGTACACCTCGATTGGCGGTCTAAGCGGGTTTGATAAGCTCATTGTGATTCTTGGTCAGATTACGATAATTCCAGCTTCCATTCTGGGGACAACAGCTGGTTCGCAGGACATGGAGAGCGGTGTGATCCGCGATATGATCGTCACTGGGCGATCGAGAACCTCTATTTTCTTTCTTAGGCTTGAAAGTGCGATAGTAGTCTGGTTTGTTCCAGTCGTTGTGGCATATTTGGTTGGCTTGGCCGTCGTGTTCGGTTTGGCGGGAGGCAACAAAGAGCCATCGCTGCATTTGGTGTTGGGCGGCGCTTTGTTCTGTGTTGGAGTAAGTCTGATATATGTTTTGACTGCGGCTGGATTTGCTGCACTTTTTGGGACTAGAGGGCCGGCGATTGCCATAATGATCGGTTGGACCTTCGTTATCGAAGCAATTCTTTTAAATGTCACCGCGCTTGGTCCAGTGAGGGATGCCTTCTTGACCACCGCAATAAATGGCTTAACTCCAGTGGCAGTCGGGTCCAGGAGACTGAAAGCCGCCGGTGTGGCTCCGTCATTGCTTGTTGACTATGTCACCATAATCGCCTGGCCACTGATCATGAATATTCTCGGATGGTTCCGAACTAATCGATTAGAGGCCTGAGAGCGTCTTCAGCAACGGCGGTCAAATATCTGCAAATTCATTGTCAAATGTACCGGAGCCGGTTTCACTCAGGGGTGATGTTTCCCGGTCGTGGAACTCATGTTTCGATTTCGTTGTCATTTGACCGACACCAACCGGAAAACGATGGTGGGAAAAGGCGAGCTTGGATTTGAAGAGCATACAGGAGGGAAAAGATATTGTGGCATGCGGTAATTCCCGATCCGCAACTTGATACAATCTGCTTCTCTGTGGTTGGCTCGATTCCAAGCTGGCTGAAGTTTTTTGCGATCTCGTTTGGATGCTTGAACCTGTGTTTGCGGTCAATATTTTGACGCCAGAAGGCGTTTACCGCACCTGGAATGTGTCCCGATTTTGGATCAACTGTTTCATTCAATCCCAAATAGCGTTCCTTTGATCTCGCATCCAACAGAATTATGCTCGAGTCTTTTACTTTGGCTTTTAACTCGGCCTCTGTGATGATCAAGTTAGGATCCCACGTAGTGGCATGTGATGCATAGGGAAGTCGTGGTAGAGACTTAACCGGGCTGGCTCCGGTCTCAATCATTTCTTTTGGTGCGGCCATCAGCCCTCCATTGAGTAAGGCGGCATCGAATCCTATGGCACTTGCCATCCACCAAGCTCTTGCTGCAATAGATCCCGCCTGGTCGTCGTAGAAGACTAAATGATGGTCTCTGCTCGCACCAAAAGAGCTAAGAACGGATTCGAAGCTCTTGGGGTCGGGTAGAGGATGCCTGCCCAGGGTTGGATCAGAGTTGTCAGAATCGCATAAACACGTATCAACATCAAGATATTTAGCAGACTTGATGTGGCCTTCGAGAAACGCGTCGTAACCGCTCCGCCCGTCAAGGTACCAGCGGACATCGAACAAATGAAGGTCTTGGGATCCTATCGACGACCCAATATCGTCAAGTTCAACTAATTTTGCAACTAAGGCCACCTGGATATATTAGGTCCGGGTATCTGATTTAACTGGCCAATCTCCCAGATTTACGAACTAACTTCTATGTATGTCCCGCTTTGTGCTTACTGCGATTGGTCCTGATAGCTATGGAATCGTGGCGAGGGTAACCGCTGCATTAGCGGAGTTGAATTGCAACTTGGCCGATTCCACCATGTCAAACCTTTCGGGTCATTTTGCGATGATTCTTGTAATCGACGGGCCGGCTGAATTAGACGAGAAGACTATCTATCGGTCCGTTCAGTCGCGATGCGCCGAACTGTCGCTGCTTGTTGATGTAAAGAAAGTAGACGAGATCTCAGACAATGATCTCGATGGAGATCGTTATATTGTCTCGGTTTATGGAATAGACCGGCCTGGAATTGTGGCTGGAATTTGCGATGTCTTGGCGGTTCACCACGCCAACATTTATGACCTTACAACCAGAATGATCGAAACTGAATCGGATTTGATATATACCATGGTTTTGGAGGTAGCTCTCAAGGATTCGCTTGAGTTGAAGGGGTTAGGGAATGCGCTTGATCTGAAGTCATCCGAGCTTGGTGTCAGTTGTTCAATAAGGCCGTCCGATTCCGACGAACTCTAGTTACTTTAGAATTTGAGACGGACGCAGATATGGCTATGTTGAAGGTTGTGGAGATAGGGAACAAGGTCCTGTCTTCTGTCGCAAAGCGGGTTGACGAAATCACTCCCCGTCATTTGATATTGGCACAGAACCTTATCGAGACTATGTACGAGACACCAGGCTCAGTCGGAATTGCTGCTCCGCAGGTCGGGATATCGGAGTCACTGTTCGTACTTGATGTCACTGGCCACAAGAGGACCAATATCTGTCACGGGTTGATAGTCCTTTTCAATGCAGAAATAGTTTCCGCATCCGATCCTGTGGTGATTCGCGAGGGATGCATGAGTGTCCCTCACCTAACCGGTGATGTTCGGAGGGCATCCCAGGTAGTCGTGAGAGGAATGGATATTGACGGTAAAGAGAAGATAATCCAAAGCGACGCATTTGAAGCTCGCGGACTTCTCCATGAGATCGATCATCTGGCAGGGAAGCTTTTCATTGATCGAATAGATGGTCCGCATGGGTTATTCAAGCGGAAGAGATATCTTTAACTAGAGTCCAAACATCAAGGCCAGATTTGTGATTATGAATGGAGTTAATCGCCATTTTTGAACAATTGATGGCAGGTTTCAGGGTGTTAGTTGGTAAGAAAAACTAGCATTCGCGTTGTATGGTTTATATAAGGTACGTCGGAAGATTGAATACTGGTTCCATAGTCTTTGATCTATCGTTGTTTTGATTGATATGTTTCGGGTGATTTCGGGGAGTTCTAGTTGAACCTTTTGAGGCGTGGAGTTGGTACACGGGGTCTTGGTTGGAAGATATCGGGGCGTGTTTTAGTTGTCAACTTGGCCTTGGCGGGTATGGTGCTTGGCCCCAGCATGAGGGCATATGCAAATACGGCTGATACTGGTTC
>JABEUP010000112.1 GCA_013044365.1 Acidimicrobiaceae bacterium | reverse complement strand
CAAGTTAGCTTTTATAAATGGGATCACTTTGGACCGTTTCATCAACTCTAAGATTGCCAAATTGGTTGTGTTATCTTTGATTTTGGCGTCATGTGGTTCGTCTGAATCAATATCTGTCTAGTCAACGACGCTTACAACCACCGCAATGGCGACGACTAGCACCAGTACCACTTCTCTTGCCGCACCGCCTGTAGTTGATCAGGGTCTCCTGCCACAAACGAAGGCGAAGCCAACTTCCCGGGGAGCTGGCTTCGATGCCAATGTGCATCTTTTGTGGAACGCAATAGTGGAAGGAGATCCTCAGATCGCTGGCAAGTTCTTTTTCCCGCTAGCCTCTTATATACAGGTAAAGGCCATATCTGATCCTGTGCATGATTACGATACCCGTCTGATCTTTGCCTTCGACACTGATCTGCTCGCATATCATCAGGAGCTTTTAAAGTTAGGAGGTTCCCCAAAGCTAATTGGTCTGAGTATTCCCAGCTCCCAGGCTCAGTGGATCCTGCCAGGGGTGGAGTATAACAAAGGCAGCTATTGGCGGGTCTACGGCTCAAGGCTCTATTTTTCAGTTGGAGGAGTGACCCACTCATTCCCAATTTATTCGCTAATTTCGTGGCGCGGCCAGTGGTACGTGGTTCATGTGGGACCTCCGACCTAGCATTTACTTTCCGCGTGGCAAGATTTGACTCGCAGCAGTCATTATTTTCCTAGTTAGCCCAAGATTACCGGTTAGTACGACATTATGGCTGGGAAAACGATTTTTAACCGTTTCGATTTCATGTAATTTCTAATTGACTGTAAATTGGATAAGCAGGATGAATTGAAATTGGCAGGCAAGTACCATCTTTTTGGTGATTTTACGGGGCTTGTGATTTTGTTCAGAAGTGTAATTTTTGTGGGCATTTGCAGTGGTTAATCACGCAGCAAAATGTGAAAAAGGAAATTTTACAAAATTGTAATTACAATACCTGAAAACGTGTCAAAAATGAGCTATGTTGAGATTGCGGGCTAGCACACGTTCTAAGGTAGAAATTCAAGCAGGTGGCGAATATTTTTGGGTAATTGGGCTGGCAAGTCTTGGCATAAATAGCCAGTTGTTGTCAGTTGGATGTCCCGTGCCGGTATTTTTCTAGGAACGTTTGGGCAAATGGATCGACAAGTTATTTCGAAAAGGTGCGTAGCACCACGGATTTGGATAAGGGCCAGCAGTGCTTCGGCTTCCTGACGCTTGGACATGGGACTTTTGGTTGGCCGACACCGGTCAGGAGTTCCATCTTTTCTTTTTAAGGGCGTCCCGGGCGTTGGGTGCACCAGATAGGCGGCATTATCGTGCAAGTGTCGGCCACGCGGTATCAGTCGACCTTATGAACTGGAGTTTGCTGCCGGATGCGCTGGTGCCAGGCGACCGGCCGGCATTTGATGATATTGCGACTTGGACCGGATCGGTAATTTGCGGACCCGATCAACTTTGGTACATGTACTACACGGGTATTTCAGGCGATGAGGGTGGGCTGGTACAAAGGATCGGTCTCTCTACTTCTGAGGACCTGATCCGATGGAACAGGAATCTTGAGTTCAGCATTTCGACTGCCGACGCACGCTGGTACGAGAAGTTGGGCGATTCGTCCTGGGGCAGCGAGGCGTGGCGGGATCCCTGGGTATTTCCGGATCCCAATGGTGACGGTTGGCACATGTTTGTCACTTCGCGCAGCAAAGAAGGCGCCGAGGATGACCGTGGCGTTGTCGGCCATCTTGTATCCCCCGATCTCATCCATTGGGAGGCAGCTGCTCCGTTGAGTCGGCCAAACTCTGGTTTTGGGGTGTTGGAAGTAATGCAGGTAGAGGTGGTGGAGGGCAGACCAGTTCTACTATTTTCGTGTCTGCATCCGGAACTGTCTGCATCCAAGCGTGAAAAAGAGACAAGAGGTGGAATCTGGGTGACGGCCGGAGACGATGTAATTGGCGAGTTTGACATCGCAAATGCTCATTTATTGAGTGATGATCGTCTCTACAGCGGCCGTCTCGTCCGAAATAGGTCCGGGAAATGGGTTCTTTTGGCATTCCACAATCAAGATGAAAACGGTGAATTTGTAGGCGAGGTGAGTGATCCGATCCCAGTGACATGGGACGACGAGGGCCATCTCGTCCTGGTCGATGCTCTGCCTTCTCTTCAGCTCGTCGAGGACAACGGTAGGGCAGAAACATCTAAAGTTAATTCATACGTTCCTGCAAGAGCCGCCCAAGGGTAATATCGCCAGGGGCCCGATCCCGCCAACTGAACCGGATGACCCCAGGCTGGCTATGGCCGTCTTTTTTCGAGGTATTTAGCGTGGTTCCTAAACAGTCGGAGCTTATTTTCGCCCACCTTGTCCCGCATTTCGAAGTTTTCAATGCCTTGGTCTTCTCCGTCGGCAAGGCAAAGGACTCCTATTTTACCCTCATGGGTGTTGCGGTGAACGGCGAACGCAGCTTCACCCACGTCCTCTAATTTAAAGGTTTTTGAGATTACGGGATAGAGCATTCCCTTGTCCAAAAGGCGGTTGGCTTCCCAGGCTTCCCTATAGTTGGCGAAGTGGCTTGATTTGATGCTCTTCAGTTTCATCCATAAATGTCGGTTATCGTACTCGATCATATAACCGGTGGTTGCCGCGCAGGTCATGATTATCCCGCCTCGTTTTGCAACAAATACCGATGCCCCCATTGTTTGACGTCCCGGGTGTTCAAACACGATGTCAGGGTCCTCGCCAACCAAACGTCTGATGTCGGCTCCGAATCTTCTCCATTCGGATTCATCCTGGCTATGCTCGTTTTTCCAGAAGCGGTAGTTGGCGGCATGCCTGTCAATCACGGCTTCAACTCCCATATCGTGAAGGAGTTTGACCTTGTCAGGGGAAGAAACTACGCCTACCGGGATGCCTCCTCCATTGAGGACGTACTGAACCGCGTAACCACCCAGACCACCACTGGCTCCCCAGATGAGGACTACGTCCCCCTGTTTCATCGATGCTCCATTTTGGGAAACCAGCATCCTGTAAGAGGTGGAGTTGGTGAGTGCATTGACAGCGGCCTCCTCCCAGGAGAGATGTGCAGGCTTGGGCATAATCTGGTTGGCTTTCACCACCGTGAGATCGCCGAGGCCGCCAAAGTTGGATTCGAAACCCCATATCTTCTGATTGGATGAAAGCATTGAGTCGTCATGTGCCGAAGGATCTTGGTCGTCTACGTAGTTGCAGTGGATGGCTATTTTGTCGCCCACTTTCCAATTTCTTACAGCCGACCCCACCCGAACAATTACGCCGGAACCGTCAGATCCCACGACATGATAGGGAAGATCATGTCGCTTTTCCCAGTATCCGGAGCGTCCCATACGGGAAAGGAATTCGAAAGTGGGCAGCGGTTCGAATATGGAGCTCCAAACAGTATTGAAATTGATTGACGAAGCCATTACGGCCACCGTTACCTCGTCAGGAGCCATTTCCGGTACAGGAACTTCGCTTACGTGCAGAGACATGCGAGGGTCCTTCTGCGCCGATGGAACGTCTTTGAACATTGCAACTTCATCTTTTTTGACAAAAGCCGCTCTATACGACTCTGGTATAGGAATGTTCAGCAGTTCCTCTCCGGATGCTCCCTCTGCTATAGCTTTGGCAAACTCTTGCATAACTCCACTCAATCTGTAAGGCGATGGCGACGTCTTTACCGATAAATCCTAACTGTTGCATGCCTATTAAAGCAAAGAGGGGCTGAAGGCGCACAAATTCAGGTTCGAATCTTATCCCGTGCCAGTCTGGCTTTAAGTGGAAACCCTGATCCTTGCCGAAGGAACTTGGGCGGTTTTACGCGGAGAAATCCGGCACGGGAAAATACTGCCTTGGCTGGTGAGGGTAGATCGGGTTATCACCCGGCCAATTTCTGCTTGGCAGCGCTAGTTGCCCGCCAGATGGCGCCCCCAATCGGGAATTTTGCCAAAGAGCTGTCTTCAATTTAGGGTTTCTCTCTCTGTTTGCGTAGACTGGTTTCTACGTCATATCGGGAGGTAATCTATGT
>JABEUP010000111.1 GCA_013044365.1 Acidimicrobiaceae bacterium | reverse complement strand
TATAGGTCCTCTCTTGACGGATTGACTTCCAAGTCACTTGGAGACGGCTATCAGACTTCATCGGGTAACCAGTGGACCCAGGCGCTGGGTTCCACTTACGCACTGTTCGAGGTGGCTTACCAGGCATTTGCCCATGCAAGTGATCCGCATGATGCTAAAGAGGTGGCCAGCCAGCTTCGGACAATGAATATCCAAAGCATGTGCGGTCCGTTGAACTTTACGGCGGGCCCAGTTCCTGGTGTCGCTATTGTCAAGCCGGTTGGCGTGCAGTGGAAGGCTGGTACCAAATACCCTTGGACCCAGTATGTCGTTGACAATACTTTGAACTCAGATGTTCCTCTTAACGGGACGTTGGAGCCTACGTACGCGTAATGGAAAACACACCTTTACTTGAACTGATTGGAATTGTTAAGCGGTTCAATAAAGTCAGCGTCGCTGAGGGCCTTGCCTTCAGCGTCGCTGATGGAGAAGCAGTTGGCATAGTCGGTCCAAATGGGGCCGGCAAGACGAGTCTCTTTGGAATAATCAGCGGTGAATTGCACGAAGACGCAGGGGAAGTGCGTTTAGGAGGCGAACTCCTGAACAGGCGTGATTCCGCTGATCGGTGCAAGATGGGTATTGGCAGGACTCATCAGGTTCCGCGACCATTCCAGCAGATGACCGTCTTTGAAAACGTGTTGGTGGCGGCCCATCAGGGAGCTGGTCTAAAGGGCCGTGATGCCACTGATCTTGCTTCATCGGTTCTATCGGATACTGGGTTGTATGACGTGGCTAATAGACCGGCAGGTCGACTCGGGTTGCTGCACCGCAAGCGGCTTGAACTTGCCAGAGCTCTCGCGACGAGGCCCAGGATATTGCTACTTGATGAGGTGGCTGGCGGGTTGACCGACCCTGAAGTGGACGAGCTGATCAAAATTGTACTTAAAGCCAGAAAATCAGGAGTTGCTGTCATCTGGATAGAGCATGCCGTGCGTGCTCTTGTTGAGACGGTTGATCGCCTGATCTGCATTGCAGGTGGACGTATTATTGGCGACGGCAAGCCTGCGCAGGTATTGGCAATGGCTGAAGTGAAGGAGCTGTTCTTGGGGACTGAACCTGGAGAAGAGAGTGCTCTACGGATGGATCACTATGCATCGCATGGGCATCTCGGTGATGGGGAAGGCCGCCAGGTGTCGCCATGAGCCAAGTCACGCGAGACCATTTGCTTAGAATCGAAGATCTAACCGTGAACTATGGCCAGCTGACGGCGTTGGATGGAGTGAGTTTTTCAGTCGAGGAGTCGAGTATATTTGCAGTGATCGGCGCAAATGGCGCTGGAAAGTCAACTCTTATGCGCACTTTGGCCGGGTTGCACAAGCCAATCAAGGGAAGAATTCTGCTTGATGGCGAGGATATTACCTCAGTACCGCCTCACCTGAGAGTTGCGCGCGGAATTGCCCTGGTCCCAGAAGGAAGGCGGCTTTTTCCATCGCTGAGTGTTGAAGAGAATCTCCTCACTGGTACATATCGTGCCAGGAAGGGCACATGGACCTTGGCAACGGTATACGAGATGTTTCCCTGGATGCCGTCGCGTCGAAGTCAAAGAGCGTCGTTATTGTCAGGCGGCGAGCAGCAGGCGGTTGCCATTTGCCGGGCGCTGCTTTCTAATCCCAGACTTCTGTTAATAGATGAGCTTTCACTCGGTCTCGCGCCGATTGTCGTAAGAAGTATTTACAGCTCTTTCGGCTCACTTTTAGAGTCAGGTCTAACGGTGTTACTGGTGGAACAGGACGTATCCCAGGCGCGTTCCATCGCGTCGCAGATTCATTGTTTGCTCGAGGGGAAAACGACTCTTTTCGGCGGTCCGCGGGACTTCACGGCAGAGGAAATTGAAGCCGCTTATTTTGGTATAGCTAAGCCTAATTTAGAATTGGGGACTTTGTGAGCTGGATCAACGCTCTGATTCAGGGCATTTTTTTGGGTGGTTTATTCGTACTGTTTGCCGCAGGGCTTTCGTTGCTCTTTGGCGTCATGGAGGTTATAAATCTTGCACACGGCGATATCGCGGTGGCTGCAGGATATTTGGCAGTTGTGCTGATACCTCTTCTTCACATTCCTGCAATCTGGATATTCATAGTCGTGGTTCCAGTCTTTGTGGTAATTGGTTATGTGATGCAGCGATTGCTCTTTCAACCAAGTCTTAAATCTGGGTCGCTTACCACGTTGCTGGTAACATTTGGACTTTCGGTGATAATTGAAAATCTTCTTTTGGAGGGTTTTTCAGCCAACAGCCATTCCCTCTCGATCGGCGCATTAGGGTCGGGCGCTTTCCGCATTACCCATCAGTTGTCGATCTCTTATCTTTCGGTTGCCATACTTCTTGTGGCAATTGCGACGATTGTGATTATCCAGCTTGGACTGTCTCGTACTAATACCGGACGGATTATACGTGCGGTCGCCGATGACCGTGAAGCGGCTCAGCTTATCGGAGCCGACTATCGGCATGTATTCGGTATAGCCGCCGGTGTTGCATTTGGTACTGTGGCTTTGGCCGGACTTGCTCTGTCCATGTACTCTCAAATTACTCCTTCGGCAGGTCCGACCTATCTGATCTACGGCTTTGAAGCGGTGGTAATCGGTGGCCTTGGTTCACTGTGGGGTACCTTGGCTGGCGGAATAGTGTTGGGGGTAGCAGCTACGATCGGGCTGGTGGCCAGTGCGAATTTTGGTGCGCTCGCACCTCATCTGGTTTTTCTCGCCATCCTGGCAATACGTCCCAATGGGTTCTTTCCTAAGAAGGCTCTGGCATGAACGGCAAATTAGACTTTGTGAGCCGGTCACAGTATTCGGGTTACTATTTGGGCATCCTGGGAACAGTGGTAGTGGTCGGATTGGTCGCGTTACCCTATGTCGTAGCGCAAGGATTCACCAACACTTTGGTTAACCTGTTCATTCTTCTTATTCTTGCAAACATGTGGAATGTGTTGGCGGGTTATGGAGGCCTTGTATCTGTCGGGCAGCAGGCATTTATAGGCATCGGCGCATATACAGTGTTACTTCTTGCCCAGCATGGGATAGAGCCATTCCTTGCGATTCCGGTTGCGGTAGTGGTTGGAGCTGTATTTGCCTATCCCATATCTTGGTTCTTATTTCGACTTACTGGTGGATATTTTGCAATTGCCACATGGGTGGTGGCGGTGGCTGCCGGAATCACTATTACCGGCATTCCCTCACTGGGGGGCGGAACCGGTGCTTCATTGCCTGGTTTGCAGTCGATGAGTTCGGTCCTGTTAGGGGCTTTTACCTACTGGGCCTCCCTGGCAGTAGTTTTAGCCTCCCTTGTCAGTGTCTATTTGTTGTTGCGCAGCCGCCTGGGGCTTGCGTTGACTGCAGTTAGGGACAATGAGATTGGTGCGCGCAGCATCGGCGTGAAGGTAACCCGTGCCAAAAGGATCGTCTATTTGATTTCTGCGGCAGGCTGTGCCGGTGCAGGAGCACTGATAGCGATAAGTCAGCTCAATGTGCAGGCAGCGAATGTTTTCAACGTGCAGTGGACAGCCTACATGATTTTCGCAGTGCTCATCGGAGGAATAGGCAGCATCGAAGGTCCCATCATAGGATCAGTGGTGTTTATCGTGCTCCAGCAGTCGTTGGCAAGATTTAACGCTTGGTATTTGGTCATAGTTGGCGCAGTGGCGGTCATAATTGCCATCTGGGCAAGGGGCGGTATTTGGGGTGTGTGGGCAGACCGCAGCAGTACCAAGCTTTTCCCGGTCGGGTATTTTCTTCGAAAGTCGTCGCCGGAGGGTGATCAACTGGTAACTCAAACAAACAAATAAGGGGGATGTGAATTGACTATTACTAGAGGACTTCTGATCGGCGGAGAGGAAACTGCCGCGAGCGGAGGGCGTACGATAGATGATATTGACCCATATACGGGCGATGTCATAGCAACGGTAGCCGCGTCTTCGCCTGATGACGTGAGGAAAGCGGTGGATGAAGCAGAGCGGGCGTTTCCCGCCTGGTCAATTTCAACTCCTTCGGATAGGCGGCGGATCTTGCTGAAGGCTGCTGATCTAATGGAGTCGAAAGCAGAGTCTCTGGCAGCAACTCTTACGGGTGAAACAGGTGGGACTTTTGGTTGGGGCATGTTCAATGCCGGTTTTGCTGCTTCAATATTAAGAGAGGCTGCTGCAGCCACAACTGCACCGCTAGGTCAGGTGCTTGCCACAGATACTCCGGGTGCGTTGTCGTTGTCACTTCGTCAACCTTCTGGAGTGGTGGCGGCTTTCGCGCCCTGGAATGCTCCCTTTATTCTCGGGATCCGGTCGATTGCAATAGCGATTGCGATGGGGAATACGGTCGTTTTGAAGCCCAGCGAGCAGGCACCTCTTACCTCGGGGTTGCTGCTGGCAGATATCCTCAGAGAAGCTGGTCTGCCTGAAGGGGTATGCAACGTGGTGACAAATGCTCCTGCTGATGCCGGAGAGATCGCTGAAGTACTGATTTCGGATCCTAGGGTGGCCAAGGTCAGCTTTACCGGTTCAACCAAAATCGGGCGCATAATTGGGGTTCTGGCTGCTCAAAATCTGAAGCCAGCCGTGTTGGAACTTGGCGGAAAGAATTCGTTGATTGTTCTAGGCGATGCAGACTTGGACTACGCAGTTAATGCAGTCGCATTTGCTGCCTACATGAACTCGGGCCAGATTTGTATGTGCGCTGATCGAATCATCGTACAAAAAAGCGTGGCCGGTGAGTTTTTGGATCGGCTGGCAAATAAGACGAAATCGCTGGCTTATGGAGATCCTAAGAGTCCAGAGACTGTTGTTGGTCCGCTTATTAATCAGCAGGCAGCAGAGCGGGTGGCTAGGTTGGTGGATGAGGCAGTTTCCTCCGGTTCCAAGATTGTGGCGGGCGGCGGAAAAGCCCAGGGGGCTGTCTACGCGCCTACTGTTTTGAGTGGCGTAAGCCGCGGGCAGCGAATTGTCACTGAGGAAATCTTCGGACCAGTGTGCACCGTCGATATAGTGGAGACGGAAGGGGAAGCGGTTGCACTGGCAAATAGCACCAGCTATGGATTGACCGCCGGAATTCTTACTGAGAATGTTGGCCGCGGGTTTGAGGTTGCAAAACAGCTCCGGACCGGAATAGTCCACGTAAATGACCAGTCAGTTGATGATGAGGCCCAAGCGCCCTTCGGTGGCGTTGGCGACTCCGGGTATGGCCGATTTGGCGGACAGGCCGGAATCGATGCATTTACAACTACCCGCTGGGTGACTATGCAGATGGGGCATAAGCACTTCCCATTTTAGAGCATGCAACCCAAGGAATGAAGGGTACCCTGATGCCACCGCGAGGTTACACTAGGGTGCATCACTGACCCGTCCGCGTATTTGTGCAGTATGGGATAACGTACCTGAGTTATTTTCATGAGACGATTCGGGGGGCATAAATGCTGCATTTGACAACCTGAAGTCACTCCGCGGAATCGTACTGCTTTTCACTGGCGGGAAAACCACCGCTTTGGCTTGCTG
>JABEUP010000110.1 GCA_013044365.1 Acidimicrobiaceae bacterium | reverse complement strand
GTTATTAACATTATGTAAAGTGTTTCCGCCACTCACATAGACATTCATCGGCTCGAAAGCCAAAGGTGGTCGACCTCTACAAAAGAGTTCTCCAGCTCTTCCTTGACTCCTAGGTGCACCGGTGACTGGAGCTAAGGTACAAAGTCTGTTCCTTTTAATGCCGCTACAACGTTCTCTCTGGGGACACGGACCACGCTACCCCGGTATAACCGACTTTCTCGTTGTGTAAAAGCGCAATACATTCAGTGGCACATTTAATAGAGTTTGACAGAGCTTTCATCCACTTTGTCCGGCCACTCTATTGTCAAGGTCTGGTCGCATACTCGCAAAGATATGCACCAAGCGCACCGAAGATGGAGAGCCCGTGCATAACTTTAAGAGCTTGCTCCAAGACCCTGCCACCTTTGAGGCAAATAAAGTTCAGTCGAACGCATCAGCTCTCGTTAGAACATCAACGATGCTTCAACACCTTGCTTTTGATGTTTTAGGAGTTCTACCCACCTCGGCTATGAGTAGTCATGACGATGACGACGAACAGCAGCAGCAGGTTAATGTCTGTTCTCACCGGTGGTAAAAGGTCAGCTTTGAGCTGGCTTGTACTCTTACGCTACGGCTTGATAGTCAATGATAAAGCGTCTTGTCTCGGTATTTATTTTTTGCTCATCTGGAGTCTCACCGGCTCCACGTATTTGCATCCCGTCATATCCGAGTAGTAATTCCGCCAACGAAATAAAATTGTTGGAAGTTGATTTTTCTACTTAGGCATTCCCCGCTTGGAAACTGAGGTCCCGTTTACGAATCCTCTTTACCGTAGCGGTCAATCGCGAGCCTGACTTCATTCGGCTGAATTGAGCGGTACCATTTCAACCAAATGGGAAGAACGGAGAGGGCAATGACGCCGTAGATGGTCAATTCCGCCACTCCCGCCGCGCTGACTCCCAGGGTCGAAAGTAGTACCCACGTCAGGACGAGGAGCCCGACACTGCTGAGGGTGCGGATACCCAGCAGAACCCAAATTCGTTTTTTGATCCAAAGCGATGCGTTGTACATTGAGATTGCCGCAGAAAATGGAAAGCTTAGACCGATTAGGCGTAGCAGCGTGGTGCCATGCGCGGCATAGCGCTGAGATAACAGGGTAAGTAGAATCGGTGCGCCAAGTACAACACATAATGAAGCCGGTATAACGAATATTGCATATAGTTTCAAGGATTTTCGAAGGATATCGTGAAGCGACATCCGGTCGTGAGCTGCTTCTGCGATCGTTGGAGAGGCGATGCTCCAAAGAAGACTTGAAAATGATGTTCCCACAAGCCACGGTAAATAGAAATATCCCGCTGCTTGGGGACCGAGACGCTTGATGATGATGAGCGGCATTAGAAAGGCAGCTGAGGTCCCTACCAATCCGCTTAAGTATTCAGCCGAAA
The DNA here is from genome assembly GCA_013044365.1 of Acidimicrobiaceae bacterium. Lineage (GTDB taxonomy): Bacteria > Actinomycetota > Acidimicrobiia > Acidimicrobiales > Acidimicrobiaceae > SCQM01. The sequence continues at coordinate 3,904 of JABEUP010000110.1, read as the reverse complement.
TAAAGGACATAAGTGCTCTCGGTTTGGGAAGCGGCGGTATGGGTAGCTTAGATGCGGATGCAATACGTTTCGGGACCACGCTGAGAAACAGAAATCCGTTTACGATGAGAATGGCTGCGACTACCGGAATTGTCCAGGAATAGAATACCCCTTCTCCGGATGGTGTTCCGAGAAGAATCGGGAGCAGACCGAGTTTAACGGCTCCGAAAAGTATATTTTCGACCGGAACCCATTTTGTCGACTGCAGAGCAATCAAAGCAGCGTCTTGTATGACGAAAATAGTCCAAAATATGATGCTAGCAGCGAATGCGATCTCAACGCTTAGCGTAAATGGTACAATCCCATTGCGAAGCGGCGAAAGTAGAAAGATGATCGCGCTTACCAGTGCCAGAATGCTGCAGCCTAAATAGCTCACGATCATGGTAGTTCGGGTTCTGATTCCGGCGCGTGGCAGGAACCGGATAAAGGCGCTCGAGAGATTCAGTTGGGCGAAGTTCGCGATAAGCGCCATGGAAGAAACCTGGACTGAGCCTCGTCCGACTGTTGCTACCGAATAGAGATGGGTAGCAACACTCCAAAAGAGGACTCCCAAGACCGATGTGCCACCAGTAGAAATTAACAGTGAAATTGAATTGCGAACTACCGGCGATTGCGAGGGTTTCAGGGCACCCAGGATTAGCGATCTGGTTTTCATCAGTGCTTGTTAGTGTTCTCCGTTCTTGTTTTTGGCCTGGTTCCTACGCCTGCTGCGGTGGGTTTAGTATAATACTTTGGCCTTAGAGCCGCATCTGAGTGATATGGCCCGCAGGTTATCTCGATATCCCACCCATGACTGAATCTAATCCCAGGTATGATACACGACAAGTTTCTTGGACACTCCTGTTGGGCCTTGCAGGTACGGATGGTCCGGGCACCTATATCAAGATTCAAGGTAATAGAACGGACAGATCTTTTAGTGCGAACAAGGTCGAGGACCTTTCGTCGGAACTCGGATGGATATCTCCTGGGCATAACTTTCCCTCGTGATCATTGACATCGTTGTCCATTATCCGAACTACACGAAACAAGAAGAGTATCAAAACTAGTGGTAATACAGTACTATATTTTTTGAATATACTGATTATTAACGGTCCCGTTGGATAGACTTCGTGAGGGGCAAGGTGAATTAAAAATAAGCCATGATCTAAGAAGTCAAAACATCATTGTAACAGGCGGTTCTGGATTTGTCGGGTCGCATGTCTCGGAAGAGCTTGTATCGTGCGGTGCCGATGTAACAGTACTTTCGCGTACGCCACCTTCCAACAGTAACGTTAAGCACATTCCGTTAGATCTTCGTGATGCCGATGCCGCTAGACGCGTGGGGAATAGCTGTACCGGTCAATTTGCGGCCATTGTCCACTGTGCGGCCATGGATGGTAATGCGAAGTACAAACAGGAAAATGCTAGTGAGATTTTAGAATCGAATGTCAGAATTGCACTGAATACTTTTGCATTATGTGAACTTGTGAAGGTTTCAAAGGTGGTGGTTATAAGTTCAGCGGAGGTGTACCGCTCGGGGCAAAACATTCCGGTTGTGGAGGCCGACCCTTTTGGAAGCCCTGTTGATTTTCAAAACAACGGTTATTTGACCAGTAAAATTATATTGGAATACCTAGCCGCTCAATACCGAATCCTCCTTGGCAACCGGGTAGTAGTTGTGAGGCCATCCAACGTCTATGGTCCGGGTGACAAACTTGAGAATGGACGGCTTATCCCAAATGTAATCCATAGTTGTCTAAATGGTTTGCCGATCGATATTTGGGGAGATGGGAAACAAAGGAGAAGTTTTTTACATGTCGACGATTTGTCGCGTGCTATTCGTTGCTTAATCGAGTTGGAGGTGTGTCCCGACGAGGTAAATATTTCTGCGGCCAAGGATTCTGTTATTTCCGATGTTGTTGCAACGATAGTGAGACTGACAGGCACAAGTTCACAGATAAGACTGTGTCCAGATTTGCCGAGTGGGCATGCTGTGCCGAAATTTGATATCTCGCGCCTGTCTTCTCTTATAGATTTTGAGTTTCGTGATCTTGAATCCGGTCTAATCGAGACCGTGGAATCTTTCAAGAGTCGCATGTCTGCGGTGTCTGCTACAAATGGGGTTCTGAGAAAGTAGCACTGGGGAGTGACAGATGTGTCAAACTTGTCGTCCAACCGGATGTTTGATAGTCGTAATTGTTCTGAACTTAGGAGAATATTATGATTGCCGACCCGCAAGTCCTTAAGTGCGCTCGCCCTGACGAGCGAAGATTCAGCAGCGGCGGATTTGAGGCTACGTCGTGGCTCATAGTCCACTGTCACTAGCTGGGTAAATGTTAATCTTCAGGTTAGCTGGGTTTGCTTTGACGGCGGTTCAACCCGGTGCCGGCGATTTTGAGCCAATCGGATAACAACGGAAGGATAGGAAGTTGGCGGGTAAAGTCAAGCGTTCTACGATGTCGATAGCCCGTAGTCGAGTTCGTATGGCGCGAGATATAGTTTTGCAAAGAAAAGAGCATTTTGTCGATAGCCTCGCGTTGCTCAATCGTGCAATAGCATCAACTCAGTTTGAGGGTCATTACTGGATTTTTGGAGGACTCCTGCTTGGTTGGGCTAGGGAAGGGGCAATCCTTAAAAATGATTACCGCGATGCCGACTTTGCTTTTATGGCCCATGATCGAGATCTATTCATAGAAGCGCTGGGGCCGCTTTTCGAGGCTGGATTTAGACCTTTTCACCGTTGGAGAAATAACGAAGGACGGTCCACTGAATGGGTGCTTGAGCGGGATGGAGCTAGATTCGAGTTTTTTGAATTTAGTCCAGTTGATAAATTAACAGAACCAAAACCCCAACTTCACGGACTTCCCATGTTTCGTCATTATGGTTATTTTCCACGTGACTGTTCATGGAACGAAGCTCTGGCCAATCCGGGGAATTCCATAGAACAGGTTGAAGTTCATCTACCTTATCAGGAACGGACTGAGTTTAGATTTCTCGACTCCACCTGGCTTAAGGTGGCTGATCACGAATTGGAACTGGATTCTCTCTATGGTCAGCGGTGGCGTGCGGATCGGGAGGTATTCTACGACACCCCTTGGATGACAAGTCGCGATAGTCCTGCGGTGTACTCGCGGGAATTATGGCGAATCAATCGTTTTGATTGGGATGGCGCAACTGTCGGTGATTAACTGTCTTTGGCAAATAGTTCATAATTAATCGCCTCATTAGTACAAGCACGGTTAGGTTCAGGCACCCTTTGGCGTTGGGAATAGGGAGGCAAATACATAAGGAGGTGGGCTTTGTTCAAGCGACCTCCTTCGGGACTTATGCCGCCTTAGGGATGTCACCTTGGTGAAGTGACAAAATTCTATTTGTTATGCAAATTTTCTGCGGCAATTTGCGTGATCCGGGTGGCAAATCCCGTCCGTGAGGGTGGGGAAGGACAGCGCTAACGGCGTAGCCGTTACAGCGTTCCGGTTTATCGGAATGTGTCACACCCCAAAATAGGCTGACACCGCGAGTATCCGCCAGCGCCCATACCCCAAAAGTAGTGCCTCGCCTGTACTTCTATAACACTGTTCGGATGCCGGATCTGTCTGCAATCTCGATCTCGAACAAAGAAACCTCCGGCAACCTGGTTGTCTCCAGGGGATGACCCGGCTCACCCGCCAAGAGATTTGGCACAAGCCCGAAGAGCCTTCCCTCATGTGTTTAGCCGAATGCTCCTCTGTAGTTCAACAGGCTGCCCTGCGCGCTTTAGCCGTAGCCTTTCAAAACTGGTGGAACAACACCGGGCACTTTTGCCGGCCCGGCTGGCGCAAAGCGGGATTGAGCCAGGCTCTACATTAGGGACCTGTCGGTCAGGGAACTCAACCGAACCCGGGGC
>JABEUP010000012.1 GCA_013044365.1 Acidimicrobiaceae bacterium | reverse complement strand
CTTTGCGCGGGGAAATTGCGCCCGGGCCACCTCCAGAAGGTTGACGCTCCCCATTACGTTAACCTTAAACACCTCTGCCGATGATCCAAATGAATCGCCAACGTGTGACATAGCAGCCAGATGAAATATGACATCAACCTGACCTTCCATAAATGAGCTGCATGCCAGGGAGAGCGCCTGTCGGTCTCTGATGTCCACGGCCGGATCCAAGACACACACTTCATCGCCAACAGACCGCAGATGCTCCACAAGATGCCCGCCGACGAAGCCACTGGACCCTGTTATCAAAGCTTTCATGAGCTAATGCTAACTTTCCAGACCAAATCCGAACGCACTATATATCTCAAGGTGCCTTCGGGTTGATTCAGCCCAATTGAACTTTTCAGACCTCGCAATTCCTTTAGCCACCTTTGATTTTGAATCCTCGGAACCCGATATCGCCTTGACAATCTTCTCCGAGATACTATGTGGGTCCAGGGGATCACAGAGCCAGGCACTGCCATTAGTGACTTCCTCCATCACGGATCCGGATGAAGTCACTATCGGCACCCCTGATGCCATTGCCTCAAGTACTGGAAAACCAAATCCCTCCGCCAGGGACGGATACGCCACACACGCAGCGTGACTAAGCAAATTCAGCAACTCTGGCTCCGGCAAATAGCCGACAAGGCGAATCCTTTCGCTGTACTTTGAAGAGACAATACTCTTGAACACCGACTCTGACTTCCAACCCTCCTGCCCAACCAACCACAACCGAATCTCAGGATAGTTTTCAGCGACAATCTCGAAAGCTTTCACCAGATTTTCGAGATTTTTCCTGGGCTCGATGGTGCCAATGTGAAGCACCACCTTAATGGACTCAGATGACTCCCCTACCCACTTATCTTCGGCCATGTCGCCGATAGGCCTGAAACGCTGATGATCAACGCCGTGGTATATAACGTGGACTTTGTCCAATCTACCAAAGTAAGCTTCGAGACGATCCTTGGTGAAATTACTCGGCACAATTATTGCGTCGGCATTGTCCACCGCATATCTGATCGCATTGGAGAAGTATTTTACCTTCACTCTCTCATGCCATTCGGGATGTTCGATCATTGTCATGTCGTGAATAGTGGAAATTCTCGGCCCTTTATAATCCCGGGGAATGGTGTAGTGAATCCCATGGTAAATACCGGCGTCAAGTAAATTGAGCTTACGCGCAAGCATTACCTGCTCCCAGAGGATCCTTGCCGGCCTCAGGTCGGGAGCGGCGAGCAAAACTTTTTCGGATGACAGCTCTTCCCAAAATCGAACATCACGAACTTTGGCGACAAGATCGAATCTGAAGGCACTTTGTCCTAGATTTGAGACCAGCTCTATTGCGTATCTCCCTGCGCCAGCAGGCTTGGGCGGAACACTTGATACATCGATAACAAGTCCATGTCCACGTGTCACATTCGCTCCCAGAGATCCATGTAACAGCGGGCAGAGTTGACCCAGGTCATCTTTTTGACACGGTCCAAACCCTTATCGATCTTTATCTGCCGTGCTCGGGAGTCTTTGATCAACCTCGATATCCCCTTGGCAATTGACTCCATACTGTTTGGATCAACAAGTTCAACACTTTCGCCTGCCGCCGGTACGTCTGAACCAACTACCGCTAATCCTTGGAACATCGCTTCTACAACGGGTAGACCAAAGCCCTCCTCGAATGGCACGTAGACCAGTAAAGAAGCGAGTTGATAAAGTGAAACCAATATAGGCTCGGGAATCCGGCCCAAAAAATGCACTCCAGAAACTCTCTTGATACTCGGCCCCCAGCCAGACGGCCCCACAATCAATAATTCAGGTAGAAGTGGATCTGATATCTTGGCCAACTGATATGCGCCGATGAGCCCGTCAAGATTTTTTCTGGGCTCCTGGGTGGAGACACTGAGAATAAACCCCGTTTGTACCCCCAATGACTTCAACAGTTGTTGACATCCGGAAAGGTCAGCCTGACCGAGATGATCGGCCCCAGGTTCAATAACGAAAACCCTTTTCTCCTCAATTCCATTTGCCAATAAAGACTTTTTAGTCCGCTGCGATACCGCCACAACCGGAAAATCGCCGCGTGCAATTTCCTGCAATTGTCTGGCATGCCACTGAACGCCGCGTTTGGTGAAGAAATTCGGATTGGAGCTGAAAGCAAGGTCGTGAACCGTACAAACCCTCCGCTGGATTGGTCCTGATACCGGCGGGACGAACATAGAAAAGCTGTGGTAAATACCGGGTTTTCTCCCGAGCAATGGCAGGGGATAGCCGCTCAAACGCATGAACACCTTGTGGGGAACTGGTATGTAACGAACCGGGATACCGAATTTGTCCAAAGTTTCTGATCCGGTGGGCCTTGTGGCAACGATTTCAAGTTCGAGAGAGGAAAACTCGTCCTTGATAGTGGAAAGTGCTCCAAGAAGAGCCGACGTGTGAGTCCCGATTCCACCGGGAACTTTACTGCGTAATTGCTCGGCAATCAAAAACACTCTCTTTGCGAGCGCTGTTCCCATGCTAATTATTACTTGCCAGCTGGTAAAGCGAAGCCAACTCGTATGCACACCGTTCCCAGGAAAACCTTCCCGCGTATTCTATCCCAGCATTACCCAGTCTTTCCGCTTCCACTTCATCGGATACAAGCGTCTGTATTCCGCTGGCCAAAGCATTCAGGTCTCCTGAATCTACCAAAATTGCGCACTCTTTAGACAATATCTCTGCTAACGCACCAGAGTTCGTGGAAACAACCGGCGTTCCGAGCGACATTGCCTCAAGGGGAGGAAAGCCAAACCCCTCGTAAATAGAGGGATAAACGAACAAAGCTGCATTTTTCAGGAGCCATCGGCGAGAAGCGGGAGTCACGTAACCTAGCCGGAAGATCCTGGATCTCGACTTAACTCTTGAAATCTCGATATTTAAACTCTGGCTGCCCCACCCATCTCTTCCTGCTATCACCAGAACCACCTCAGGAATATTGCCGGAAATTTCATCGAAGGCACGCACCAAAAGGGGAAAGTCCTTTCTTGGCTCGATCGTTCCCAAGGCAAGCACAAATCTTTTGCCTTTGAGTGGTCCGACCTCCGTGCCAGTTGGATCTGAACCGGGATCAAGTTGAGGTATCCCGTGATGTATCGCCACTACTTTTAGCGGGTCCACCTGGAAGTTGTCAATCACTTCTCTTGCCACAAAAGCAGAGGGCGTGTGGACGAATGCTCCACCATTGATCGCCCTTTGTACCATCTTTGGATAGTCCAATGTAGCTGAATCACAAAGCTCAGGGTACCGTAGAGTAGTCAAGTCATGCACCGTGACAACTCTTCCCGCCGACCGTGTCGGCGGGACTATGAAATTAGTTCCGTGAACAACATCGACCCTACGATTCCATAGTTCCAGCGGAGGGAAGTCACTTCTCGCCCACATCGCATGCAACGGCCTAGCCGGCATAATCCAGTCATTGAAGCCAACCCCGGCCGGGAGTTCGTTCTTCAAATTGTGGCGGTTGCGAAAACTTATAGCAAAAGCTTTCATCTCAAGCGAACTGATTCGAGCCAAAGCCCCGAGCGCGGCATAACAGAACTCACCAACGCCTGTACGGTAGCCTAACAGTGCGGTTGCTTCATATGCAATTTTCAATCGTGGCTGGACTTCCACCTAGATTCCTCACAATTCCTTTCCAATGAGCATATAGCCCAAAAATCTTTGCCTTGAACTGACAAGGTCAGGCCAAAACCAAATAGGTCAGCTGCATACTCGCATTACTCCAAATACTAAGGTTCCCTGTGTGATTTCAATACTTTCAGGAGGAGTGGGGGCAGCCAGATTTGCCCGCGGCATGAGTCAGGTCGTCGACCCGGAGGAGATCAGCATCATATCAAATGTCGGCGATGATGAAGTCATTCACGGACTTCATATCTCTCCTGATATAGACACCATGATCTACACCCTCGCCGGGGCAATCAATCCGGAGACGGGATGGGGACTCAAGGGGGAAACCTGGCACACTATGGAAGCACTTGCGGAATATGATGGTATTACCTGGTTCAGACTCGGTGACCGGGACTTGGCCACACACCTCTTCAGAACTCAACTGCTCACTGAGGGCGAATCGCTGACCGAGATCACCGACAAGATCCGAAAACGTTGGAAGGTCAAACCCAGAATACTCCCCGTCACCGACGACAGCCTTAAAACGGTCCTCTATACGATAGTGGACGGAGAAGAAAGGAAACTCAGCTTCCAGGAGTACTTCGTTCAGTACGCGCACAGACCAACGATTTCCCGGATTGATTATGAGCATTTAGCCGGGTTAACCGCCACCACAAGTGTTATAGAGACTCTCGAAGCGGCCGAGGTGATAATCATTGCTCCATCGAACCCGGTTTTGTCAATCGCACCTATCCTGGCGGTACCTGGCATAGCAGAAATCCTTGCCAAAAACCGTGACAAGGTAGTTGCAATCTCGCCCATAATTGCCGGCGAAGCAGTGAAGGGTCCGGCGGCAAAGCTCATGGCAGAACTGGGCCTCGGACCCTCAGCCTTGGGAGTTGCAAATTATTATCGCAAGTTGATCTCAGCAATTGTTATTGATCACAAAGACTCGGATCTAAAAGAGCAAATTGAGTTGTCAGGAATGAGAGCCCTGGAAACCGATACTTTGATGAGAAACGCTCCGGCATCAATGAATCTGGCTGCCAGCACCCTGAAACTCGTCATTAGGGATCTAAATTGATCTCCATATTCGCCCTTACCGGCATAGGTGAAATCCAGGAGAAAGACAACCTCGCTGAAATAATCCTATCCTGCTGCGAATTGAAGAATTTCGACGTAGTGGTCGTCACTTCAAAGGTCGTCTCCAAGGCTGAAGGACGTATTGTCAAGCTAGATCAAAGTGATGACAAGGCATTTGAAAAACTTGTTCATTCGGAGGCAAAGCGCGTTCTCAGAAAACGGGGCACGCTCGCGATCACTGAAACCCGTCACGGATTCATTTGCGCCAACTCGGGAATAGACCAATCAAATGTCAATGATGGATATGCAGTACTTCTGCCAAAGGATCCCGACCAATCTGCGCGACGGATACATCAGCAACTTGAAAATAAAACTGGTTTGAAGCTGGGTGTGATCGTCACTGACACATTTGGCAGAACCTGGCGAAACGGTGTCACCGACGTTGCACTTGGATGCGCCGGAATCGCAGCAATCGTAGACTTGCGGGGAACCAAAGATAGCGCAGGCAGAACCCTTGTTGCTACTGAAATTGCAGTTGCGGATGAGATAGCGTCAGCTGCGGAACTTGCCAAACCGAAGGCCGCTGGAACACCCGTGGTGATTGTAAGGGGCCTTGATAAAAGGCTCTTCAGGCGTTCTTCGATTTCAGGAGAGATCATAAGGGATCCGTTCGAGGACCTCTTCAGATAGTCAGCTCCGACCTTTTACCCATTCGATTACCTGACCTAGACCATCCGCCAAGCTAACCTTGGGTTCCCATCCAAGAATCTCGCGGGCCTTCAAGTTTGAAAGACAGGATCTCCTTAGCTCTCCCACACGCCCCTCCAGGAATTCGGGTTCCATTGATGACGCCAGGATATTCGCCATGGCACTGTAGAGCTCAAAGACTGATGTTTCCATAGAACTCGAAATGTTGAACACTTGCCCTGATCCTGAATCCAGCGAACGTAAAAATGCATCAACAACGTCTGTCACAAAAACAAAGTCCCTGGTTTGATTACCATCACCAAAAATGATGCATCGTTGATTCGACACCAGCTGGCCGGCAAATATTGATACAACTCCTGACTCGCCATGGGGATCCTGCCTGGGGCCAAACACATTTGCGAGAGCCAAAGCTACATAGTCCAACGAATAAAGGCTCTTGTAGGCAGCGAGATAATCAAGAACGACCTTTTTCGAGACACCGTAATTGGAAAGCGGCTGGTGCCGGATCGATTCAGTTAATGGAAACAAAACCGCCTCCGGCTCACCGTACAAAGTACCCCCGCTCGCCGCGTAAATAACCCGTTCGACCCCGACCCGGCGCGCAGACTCTATGACATTAAGACTTCCCAGGACATTCACTTTGGCATCAAAAAGCGGATCGGCTGTCGAGTGCCGGACATCGGATTGCGCGGCCAAATGAAATATGTATCTTGGAGAAATCTTTTCCACGATGCCCAGCAACTCCGGGCCTGTTAAATCCTGACGGACTATCTGAAGGTAAGATCCAAATTTCACGGCCCTTTTCAGATTTTCCTCTGATCCAACGGAAAAGTCATCAACCACCGTAACCTGAAAGCCCGACTCAAGCAACCGGTCGACAAGGTGAGACCCGATGAAACCTGCCCCACCAGTTACAATGACGGCATCATCAATCATGTGGGTATCCGCTGACCTTTTATTGTAGAACCCTCCGAAACGGACGCCCTATGAGAAATAACCGAACCATCGAGAATGGACGCCCCAACCGGGATCACCGCATTGTAGCCAATAATGGAATTAGCCACGATCGCACCCGGGTGCACCTTGGCGCCCGGAAGGATCACTGACATGTGAACCCGTGCCCCCTCCCCGATACTTGCGCCGTCAGATACCACCGATGCTTCGACAATAGATCCCACTGCAATGTGGGCGTTGTGACCGATGTACGAATAGGGCAAAATATCACCCTCGATAACCGAGTGAGGACAGCTCCAATTGCCATTGCCATCTGATTCAAAGCTCGCCGGTAACGGAGCAGAAAACTTTCCCCGGACTATGTCCAGTGAAGCCTCAAGAAAGGTCTTGGGTGTTCCAGCGTCGATCCAATAACACCCATATCCCATGGCATACAATTGGCCATTCTCGGCCAGTAGGGGGAATATTTCCTTTTCGATCGAAACACGTCTGCCCGGGGCAATCAAATCTAAAATACCCGGGTCCAACACATAGGTCCCGGCATTGATGAAATTGGTTGGCGCGCTACCAGGTGCCGGCTTCTCGATGAATGCGGCAACTTTGCCATCATCGTCAGTCGATACCACTCCATATGCCGAAGGATCCGCTACCGAAACAAGTGCGATAGTAGCAAGACCGCCTCTGTCCCGGTGCATTTCGAGCAAGTGGTCAACTGGTATGTCGGATAAAACATCTCCGTTGACCACGATCATCGTCTCTTCTATCCCAGCCTCATTGGCAGCAAACCGAATCGCACCAGCGGTATCCAAAAGCTCAGGTTCCACAGCGTAAGTCAATTTGACCTCATGAATATAACCGTCCGGATAGGCGTCAATAAAAACATCTGGCCGGTAACCCAGAGACAACACCACTTCTGTAACTCCGAAAAACGCTAGACGGCTCACTACCCTATCAAGCATGGAAATACCGGCGACTTCGAGCATCTGTTTCGGGGTATCCAAGGTCAAGGGCCTCAATCGAGTGCCCTCGCCCCCAACCAAGATAATTGCCTTCATTGACTAAAACCCCTCAGACGCCCAGTTGCATTTAATTATCGAAGGTACGCACGACTGCGGTGTCATCGCTTAATTGAATTATCCGGCCGAAGAAGTTGTCGTGGAGGAACCTTTTGAAGTTGTGGTGGTGGAGCTTGATTTCTGTGCCGAAGTGGTGCTCGTGATTGCCGGAGCGGCAGTTGTCGTCGTCGCAGATACGTTCGCCAGCTGAGAAGCGGATGGCGGCTTGGGCAACGACGCTCCTTTCGGTACTAGTCCAACTGTAATAAGCTCGTCGTTACTGGAAATCACTACCTTTGACGGATCCCCGGTGTATATTTTGGGAGACGTTGCCAATATTGAACTCCATACAGCAGTTTCCAGCTGAGTAGGCTTCCCGTTGCAGGATGCACCAGCTTTGATTGTCCCCTTGGATGGAATCGTAATCGATGATGACGTGAACTTAACTCCCTTAAAGCTGCTGGAAAACTTTCCGAGAGTCGCTCCGGTACCTTCGTCGGCCGACACCTTCGGGGACAGATTGACGATACCATTACCCGAGGTCGAAAATGACGACTTGGATGAGGCGGCTAATGCCGGTAGGTTTGGTACGAAGCTACTACAGTCGTAAATTCCAAACGAAAAATTCCAGTTATCCCCTATAACCGGATGAACAACCGGTTTCGAAACTGGATGCTGCAATTCATACCGGGAGTAACCAACCAAAAAGACCCCGACAATACTTATCAATGCGAGGGCGCTGTAAAATCCCAGTGGAATTTCGCCCCTTGATGTACGACCCCCGCCAGTTGCTGCAGCGCGAGCCACTTGTTTACCAATAGAACCCTTAGCCATGACGCATTTAGGCTAGCCCCAGTTTGACCCGAATAAGTACTAATTTCCCTTACTTAGTTAAATCAGAGTCAGTTTTTTTTGCCTTTCGATCCGAAAAACTAAGAATAACTGAGATCAAAAGCCTTAAAAGAACTCCTAGACCCACAGGCAGGAGTCCTATTTTCCTCCAGCCCTGATTAGTTAATTTGGCGTAGGTCCAAAGCGACTTGTGGTGAGCAAGAATCATTCTGAGCGGCCTAGACGCCGTCGTCAGCCCTTGCACGTGCCGCACCACAGCAACGCCACAAAACCGGACTTGGTAGCCAAGCTTTCCCAAAGACCGACAGAGAAATACATCCTCAAGGTACATGAAGAACTGGGGGTTGAATCCCCCGACCTCGCGGAACGCATCTGAACGAACCAGAAAAAACGCTCCGGATACCCAGTCCGCGTCAAACGATGCAGAATGATCAACATCAAGCATTCTGTATCTTCTTGTGAATCTGTTGTTGGGGAACACCTGCCCCATGATGGCATGACCTCCGGCATCCAATAAGCTTGGAAAATATCTCACTGACGGATATACCGACCCATCGGAATTAACAAGCTGGGGTCCGACCAGCACACGTTTTCGATCCGCCTCTAAGTCCTTTATCAAACTTAACAACGTCCCGGGTAGAACCTCGATATCTGGATTACTGATAATTACGTAGCTCGAATCAGTTTTCTGGAATCCCAGATTTGCACCGCGCCCATATCCAAGATTCCCGCCAGGGTCAACGACCGACACACGCACATCGGTATTATCGGCAAATGAACTGGAACCGTCCTCCGAGGCATTGTCCACGATCCAGACTCGCTCGACGCCATCATCGAGCAGAGACTTCACAGCCGCCTCAAGGTGAACTCCAGCATTATAGTTGACTACCACCGCCTCAACAACCCTGGCCACCATGATCTAATCCGCTCCGGCAAGCTTGGCAATCAAACCAGCCAGCGAATCCTGCCACGCCGGCAAATCATCCAATCCACTACCGCGCAAGGCGCAATTATCCAGAACCGAATACATTGGTCTCGGTGCCTTGTAGCCGGATAATTCAGAAGTGGATATCGGTAAAATTCGTTCAGGATCCTCACCCAATTTCTCGAAAACGAAACGAGCCACTTCGTACCACGAGGTTTGACCGGAATTAGATATATGGAAAATACCACTGTGTCCCTCGAGGAAAAGCTCTGTCAGAGAACTGACTAGATCGGAAACAATCGTCGGAGTTCCGATCTGATCTTTTACAAAACGATGCGTGCCTCCCGCCCTTGCCAGACGAATCAAAGTTTTAGCCATGTTTTGTCCAAATACTCCCATAACCCAGGACGTTCGCACTATTAAGTCACTGGGTCTGGTTTCCATCTCCCCGGCAAGTTTTGACGCCCCGTATACGGTTCTAGGGCCCACTTGATCCCACTCACGGTAAGGACGTCTTGAAGTGCCATCAAAAACGTAATCAGTTGATAAATAGCAGACCCTGGAACCAACTTGCTCCGCAGCTTGTACTACGAACCTGGTACCGAGCCCGTTTACCAGGAATGCTTTCTCGGGATTGTCTTCACAAGCATCCACTTGTGTCCATGCGCCAATATGAATTATCCAATCAGGCCGCATGAGGCCCACGGAATCAAACACCGACTCCCTCGAGGAGAGGCTGAGTTCCTCCGAACTGGGAGCAGAAACATCCTCAATTCTGTCGTTACCGAGCAATGATTTTACCAGTTCGCTTCCAACTTGGCCGGAACCACCTGTTATCATTACCTTGAGGCCCAATTGATTGTCCTTTGCATTACGAGGAACTTTGCGACCAGGACTGGCCTTCGACTACGGGTGCCTTTGCCTTTAGAGGCTCCCACCAGGATCGATTCTGCTTATACCAATCGATTACATCGCGAAGGCCATCCTCGAAACCAACTGCAGGTTCCCATCCGAGTTCGCTGCGGATCTTCGAGGAATCGAGCAGGTATCTTCGGTCGTGGCTGGGCCTGTCCGGAACAATCGTTTTCAAACTTCTAGGCTTTGAAAGTCCGTCGAGTACCAGATTGGCAATCTCCTCAATACTCTTTTCTACTCCCGTTCCAACGTGATAAGTCTCCCCCGGCTTACCTTTATTTATCACAGCATCTATGGCCGCAGCGTGGTCGAGAGCGTGTATCCACTCCCTTTTGTTCTGTGTCGATGCATATAAAGGCAGTGGCTTATCATCTAGGGCATTAGTGACAAATAAAGGAATAACCTTCTCCGGAAATTGGTATCGTCCGTAGTTGTTGGAGCAGTTTGTTATGGAAATGGGCACTCCAAATGTAAGGTGGTATGCCCTGACGGCATGATCCGCTCCTGCCTTTGAAGCGTTGTATGGAGTCCGGGGCAAATAAGGCGAAAATTCTGTGAATGCATCCGGAGAATCCAGCTCCAAATCGCCATAAACCTCGCAGGTGGACACGTGGTGAAACCGCTCGATATCGCTGTGTCGGCATGCCTCCAGCAGCCCTTGGGTTCCCATGACATTTGTCTTGAAGAATTTGCTTGGATCAAGAATCGCTAATGAATTGTGGGACTCAGCGGCGAAATTGACCACGACCTCAATCTTGTTATCTTGTATAGCGGATCTCGCCAATTCCGTATTTCCAATATCTGCATGTACGAACTTATATGAACCTTCCAAATCGACAAGGGATGAAAGGCTGCCGGCATAGGTCAGTGCGTCAAAAACAACGACTTGGTCCCCTGGATGATTTTCAATCCAATACCTGACAAAATTGGAACCGATAAATCCGGCTCCGCCTGTAACCATCAACCTCATCTACGTTCTCCTACGAATTCCGATACCTGCGGCCTAGCCAGAGTAGTTTGGATGCGATAATCGCATTGCCTCTTGAATTCTGTTTAAACCAGGTCAATTCTGGAATGATCACCCACGACAAGACGGGTAGCCAAAGGTCGCCGTTCAGTCTTTGCCACTACCACTGACTTTCCAATGATCGATCCTTCCAGGCGGTGAATATTGGTAATACGGCTTCCGTTCAAAATTATCGAGTGCTCTACTTCGCTAGATTCTATAACGCAATTAGCGGCCACCGAGGTAAAGGGGCCAATGAAACTGTCAGTGATAACCGCATCCTTGCCGATGACAGCCGGACCGCGAATTATCGAACGGACTACCGCCGCGCCAGCCTCAAGAACTACGCGTCCATCCAATGTGGAGGATTCATCCACATTGCCCTTGATACTCCGCTCTATGGACTCAAGCACCAGACGGTTGCCTTCAAGTAAGGCTTCCGGCTCCCCAAGATCTTTCCAGTAACCCTCGACTATGTGAGCCTTAACCTTCTTCCCATTGTTTATCAACCACTGGATCGCATCTGTAATTTCGAGTTCCCCCCGAGCCGAGGGAACTATCGATTTGACCGCCTCGTGTATTGATGAATCGAAGAGGTAGACGCCAACAAGAGCCAGATTCGATTTAGGATCTTTTGGCTTTTCAACCAGATAAACCACATTTCCTTCGTTGTCCAAGGTGGCAACCCCGAATCTTTGCGGATCCGGAACTCTCGCCAGAAGGATCTGGGCATTCGTTCCATCAGTACGGTACGAAAAGCTTTCCACAAACGATTCCACCCCATCGCGGATGAAGTTGTCACCCAGGTACATGATGAAATCCGAGTCTGCCAGGATATCCCGGGCCATCAACACGCAATGTGCCAATCCCAGGGGCTTTTCTTGATGGATGTAGGTAACTTTCAGACCAAAAAGAGACCCGTCGCCGACCGCCGCCATTACCTCTTCCCTGGTATCGCCAACTATCATGGCAATTTCCGTAACTCCGGCATTTGCCAATGACTCCAATCCGTAGAAGAGAATCGGCTTATTGGCAAGGGGAACCAGCTGCTTAGCTGAGGTATGCGTGATCGGCCGCAGGCGGGTACCCGTTCCGCCCGCCAGGACTAGACCTTTAATTGGATTTACCACGGATGTTAACCTACCCTACTCGCACTCCAAGATTCCGTCGATTTCCCTCATTGGCTGCGAAATTTTTGAATCCCGACGTACAACTTCACTTCACATCACAATGATCGGACAGAACCACCTTCAGACCGCTAAGAGGTTTTTCGTAAATGTATTACATCTCCGGCTGCAATGGCTCTAAGACACGAATCGGTTTGGACAAGCAGATTCCCCTCAACTGAGATGTCTGACGCGACTCCGACCACGATATCGTCCGGCATTTCAACTCTTACGAGCTTGCCAATGGTGTCACACGAATTTCGGTATAGGCTTGCTAGGGCAATTCGACCGCCTGAATCCTCCAGGGAAAGATAAAGGGACGCAAACTTGCTGGCAATTTGTTTCGATAGATCCACCCGTTCTTCCTTATCCAACATCACCCCAGATTCGACAAAGATCGAAGTAGCGCCACGACCCAGTCTTGCGAGATCCTGCTCACTTTGTAAGCAATTTAGTCCTATGCCAACCACGACCCACACATTCTCAGCACCCTCAAATGCTGCCTCAGCTAATACTCCTGCAATTTTCTTATCTGAAACCATTACATCATTCGGCCATTTAAGCTTGCATGATATTGAATATTTTGCTTCAAGCACCTGCAAAGCAGCCAAAGAAAGCGCAGAGGTAATTAAAAAGAAAAATTGTGCGCCAATTTTTGGGCGCAGAAGCACTGACATCAAAACAGAGCTGCCGGGGATATCGATCCAATCACGATCCAAACGTCCGCGGCCAGCAATTTGATGATCTGCTAGTATGATTTGGCCCTCCGAAAGACCTTGTTTCGCTAGATCTGATACAACTCTATTCGTAGAGTCGACCTCATCCAAATGACGAAAACACCAGAAATTATCTGGCTGGGCGGGGATCGGAATTTTTATTTCGGTCATAAGTCTATAACCTTAGACATATGAGAGACGGAGGGAAAGAGAGGACGGATGTTTAAAAAGCTTTTGGTCGCAAATCGCGGCGAAATAGCGGTTCGTGTTATCCGCACGGCGCGTGAGATGGGCATCAAGACGGTGGCGGTCTATTCCGAGCTTGATCGCGATGCCCTACATGTTCGTCTGGCAGATGAGGCGTACGCGCTGGGCGGACAAACCGTAACCGAGAGCTATCTAAACACTCCGGCAATCTTGGACATAATTTCCAAGGCAAAAGTAGATGCCCTCCATCCTGGTTACGGTTTTTTTTCGGAGAACACCGACTTCGCGCGGACAGTAACCTCTACCGGAGTAACTTTCATAGGTCCCCCTCCAGAAGCCATCGAAATCATGGGTGACAAGATCAGCTCCAGAATCGCCGCAGAGAAGGCTGGAGTCGACGGCGTCCCGGGAACTGTCGAGGTCATTAAGGATCCATCTGAGGTAATTGCCTTTGGAAACCAATTTGGGTGGCCAGTAGCGATTAAGGCGGCGTATGGGGGTGGCGGAAGAGGAATGCGGGTTGTTACCAACCCCGAATCCGCTGCAGAAGCGCTAGAGTCCGCCCAGAGGGAAGCTGAAAAATCATTCGGGAGATCGGAAAGCTATCTAGAACGATATCTGACTTGGCCCCGACACATAGAAATGCAGATTTTCGCCGATAGCTTCGGCAATACTTTGTGGCTTGGGGAAAGAGACTGCTCAAGTCAAAGACGACACCAGAAGTTGATAGAAGAGTCGCCTGCCGCTGGATTCCCTGATGAAATCCGCCAAGCCATGGGGGAAGCTGCGGTAAAGGTCGCCAAGGCATGCGGCTATTTAAATGCCGGAACGGTGGAATTCCTTTTCCAGGATGGTGAGTTCTACTTTCTTGAAATGAATACCAGGCTTCAGGTGGAACACCCGGTTACAGAACTTGTTACCGGCCTCGATCTGGTTGAACTTCAAATCAGAGTTGCAGCAGGCGAACCAATTCCTTTTACCCAGGATGAAATCAAACGTACTGGGCACGCAATTGAAGTGCGGATCAATGCCGAGAACCCCGACAAGGGCAAATTTCTTCCATCCCCGGGAACCATCTCAAAATTCCTCAAGCCCGATGGATTTGGCGTACGTTTGGATTCGGGATATGAATCGGGTGACACCGTTTCACAGTATTACGATAATCTGATCGCCAAATTGATTGTCTGGGGACCTGACAGAACCAAAGCAATCGAGAAAATGAAAAGATCCCTCGATGAGACGGTAATCGAGGGCGTACATACGACAATTCCCGCCCTGAAGATGATTCTGGCCCACAAGGATTTTGCCAGTGCCAAACACTCCACAAGGTGGGTCGAAGAAAAATCCGGACTTGAAAACATGGTGGTTCCTCCGCTGGTTCCTAATGCATTAAGCGAAGATGCCAAAGTCCTCCGGGAAGTAAGCGCCGAAGTAAACGGCAAACGGTATCAGGTGAAACTTTGGCTACCCGAAAGTGACTTGGAAGACTCGCCGGCCAAGTCAAACGCCAACAACGGGAAACGGCCCAGGCATAAGGCGCACAGCCCGATAGGCGGAGGATCGGGAACCGTGACCGTCCCGATGCAAGGCACAATTGTCAAAGTACTAGTTGAGATTGGGCAGAGTGTTGAAGCTGGTCAAACTGTATGCGTGCTCGAGGCAATGAAAATGGAGAACGCCATCAACACCGAAAAGACTGGAACCGTCAAAGAAATCAGAGTAAAACCGGGCGACTCCGTCGGCGGTGGAGACATAGTCGCAGTGATCGAGTAGCACCCGGACTTAGGGAACACAAGTATTCGAGAGTCAGGCATCTGGTGAAGGACCAGCCATTTGCCACCGGACTAACTTGTATTAAGTAGTTGGGTGTGTGGCGAAAAGGAGTAACCCTCGATGATCGACGACTTGCAATGCCTCAAGAACAGAGTTTCCGCAGATTTGGATGACGCGTCCGAGAGGATTATCGGGATCAGCCACAGAATACACGCCAATCCAGAGGTCGGTTATCAGGAACTCAAAGCCAGCACATGGCTTTCCGAAGAGCTCGTCAGTTACGGATACTCGGTGATGACGAATCCAGCCGGCCTTGAAACAGCTTTCGTGGCAAGCTACGGAACTGGACCGCTGGTGATATCGATATGCGCAGAATATGATGCCCTGCCTGAAATTGGCCATGCCTGCGGCCACAACATAATTGCCGCCGCGGCACTAGGAGCTGCCAAGGCACTCGTACCGCTCACCGATGATCTTGGCATCACCATGAAGATCATGGGAACACCTGCCGAAGAAGGCGGTGGCGGAAAGATCGAGATGATGGACAGAGGTTTGTTCGATGGAATTCATGCTTCAATGATGGTACACCCCTCGCCGCTCGAAGCCGATCGAATGGACTGCATCGCCGGGAAACATCTCAATATCAACTACCTGGGCAAAGAAGCTCATGCGGCGGGGTTTCCGCAAGCGGGAATCAATTCTCAGGATGCCATGACAATCGCACAGGTGGCAATAGGGCTTTTACGACAGCAGCTATACCCATACGAGATGATCCATGGAGTCATAACAAAAGGTGGCGATGCGCCAAACGTCATTCCTTCAGACACAAGAGGACGGTGGATAATCCGTGCAGACAATCTGGCCCAGCTCAAATTGCTTGAACCCAAGGTAAGAGCGTGTTTCGAGGCTGGAGCAGTTGCGACGGGTGCAAAACTTGAAATTTCACAAGCAAGCAAAACTTATTCGGAATTCATAACAGATGAGCGTTTGGCGGCACTCTATGTCGCCAATGCAAAAAAGCTGGGCAGGGTTTTTACAAATGAAACCGAAGGCAGACTTCGCGCTTCGACCGATATGGCCAATGTGTCTCTAAAGATACCTTCAATCCATCCAATGCTTGGTATCGACTCATTCCCGGCGGTTAATCACCAACCGGAGTTCACAGCCGCCTGCATCACCCCGGTGGCCGACAAGGCAGTCCTAGATGGTGCAATAGCCATGGCGCATACGATTATTGACGCAGCCACAAATCCAGAAATCCGCAGCTATCTCCTTGATAAAATCGCGGGTGAATAAAACTAATCTGCAGCCTCAGCCAGCGCCTCCGCCAACGATGGATGCACCAGAACGGACTCGACAATATCGGTCACGCGCAATCGAGCGGTAACAGCAACCGCAATAACTGATATTAACTCCGCGGCATGTGCCCCGACAATTGAACCTCCGAGAACTACCCCGGTTGCCGGATCGGAAAGTATTTTCACGAATCCCCTGGCATCTCCGTCAATAAGTGCCCTTGGGTTGGAGGCGAAAGGAACCTTGGTAACTCTGATCTTGCGCCCTTGGGCAAACGCCTCTGCCTCTGCAAGTCCGACGTCCGCTATTTCAGGTTCGGTAAAGATCGCGGAAGCCGCCTTTTCATAATCCAGGTGACGATGCTGACGGCCGTCAAGACCCATGACGTGCTCTGCCACCTTACGACCCTGCATCGACGCAACCGATGCAAGTTGAAGCTTGCCGGAAAGGTCTCCAGCGGCATATATATGAGGCACGTTTGATACACAGTGGTGATCGACAGGAACCTGTCCCCATCTATCGACAAAAACCCCTGCACTTTCCAAACCAAGATTTTCGGAATTAGGCACCGAACCAATCGCCAGTAGGACGTGGGAACCTTCGATAGTTCTTTGGTCATCGCAGATAACCTTGACACCCTTGTCGATCCGCTCTATTCCTACCGCTCTTGCCCCCTTGTACAGCAGTACCCCGGTTTCTAAAAAGTCCACCTCAAGGGCAGCCGCCACTTCGGGATCTTTGGATGGTAAAACCTGCTGTCTGGACACAACAAGCGAAACCTTCGAACCAAATGACCTGAACATGTGGACAAATTCCACGCCCGTGACACCTGACCCGATGACTACAAGATGTTCAGGTATCTCCTTAGGCGGATACGCATGCCGGGTAGTCAGAACCCGGTCACCGTCTACCAAAGCCCAGTCGGGGACCCGTGGTCGGGAACCAGTCGCCACCAAAATTGCCTCGGCCCCAATGATCTCTTCAGTCCCATCTGGGAATGTCGCCATCACCTCGTGTTTGGATATAACTTTTCCTGTCCCTCTGATGACCCGTACACCTTGGGAACCAAGCAATTGGTCGAAGGACTTTGCCAACTTTTCAGTAATGGAACTGACACGTAATCTAAGTTCATCCAGATCGGGAATTAATCGGTGTGCCGGTAGGCCGATCCTGTCGGCCCTCTCCAGCATCTTAATCATCGCTCCGGTAGCAATCATTGCTTTTGAAGGAACACAGTCCCATAGGTTTGCAGCGCCACCCAGGATGTCCTTCTCAATTAGAATTACCTCTGCGCCAAGCCGGGCGCCATGCGTTGCCGCCTGGACCCCTGCCGGTCCGCCACCGATGATCACAAATTTCACTGGGCTTAACCTCGCGGTTGATAAATGCCAAAAATGTTACGCAACGTATCTGACACCTCCCCGAGCGTTGCCCGTCTGCGAAGTGCCTCCTTCATAGGGTAAAGGAGATTCCCTCCCTCCAAGGCACACTTTTCCAGATCAGCCAAAGCGTAAGCCACCGCGTCGCCGTCCCGCCGCTCTCTAAGCGAACGCACACTTGCTACTTGATGGGACTGAAGAGCGGGGTCGATAGGGAAGACTTCAGGTGATTCGAGCGCTTCGTCAATGAACTCATTTACTCCAACTATGACTTTTTCTCGAGCATCCACAGCCTTGGCATATGAGTAAGCTGACTGTTCGATCTCATCCTGCATAAAGCCGGATTCGATTGCGTCCACCGCACCACCCATCGCATCGATCTTCTCCAGATATTCCCAAGCCAGTTCTTCGATCCTATCCGTCATAGCCTCGACGAAGTAGGATCCCCCAAGAGGATCCGGGGTATCGACAACGCCAGACTCGTATCCAACGATTTGCTGGGTTCTAAGCGCAATCTTTGCGGCTTTTGTCGTCGGAAGCCCAAGTGCTTCGTCAAAACCATTGGTGTGCAAAGACTGGGTACCGCCCATAACGGCTGCCAGCGCCTGTATCGCAACGCGGACAATATTGATTTCGGGCTGTTGGGCAGTAAGTGTGGAACCACCAGTCTGGGTATGAAAGCGAAGAAGCAAAGACCGCTTGTCCTTGGCACCGAAACGCTCTGACATGACTTTAGCCCAGATTCGCCTTGATGCTCTGTACTTGCCCACCTCTTCGAAGAGGTTGTTATGTGCATTCCAAAAGAAAGAAAGTCTTGGGGCGAAATCATCCACTGCGAGACCGGCGTCAATTGCAGCTTGAACATAGGCGATCCCGTTTGCGATAGTAAATGCAATCTCCTGTACCGCTGTGGAACCAGCCTCACGTATGTGATATCCCGATATCGAAATCGTGTTCCAGTTCGGAAGATTTACATGGCAGTAACTGAACGTATCAGTTATCAGTCTCATCGATGGTCTAGGCGGGTAGATATAAGTGCCCCGGGCAACATACTCTTTCAGAATGTCATTTTGAACTGTTCCCCGTAGTTCGGTTGGGGATACCCCGTTTTCCTCCGCCACCAACTGGTAGAGAAGCAGCAGGATAGCAGCTGTCGAGTTGATGGTCATTGAGGTTGTCACGGTATCTAGGGGAATGTCTTTGAATAACAACTTCATATCCTCAATAGAGTCAATGGCCACGCCCACTTTACCGACCTCACCCTCAGCCCTCGGGTGGTCAGAATCGAATCCCATCTGGGTAGGCAGATCAAAGGCGCAACTCAAACCGGTCTGACCAGCCTTGAGCAAAAACTTGAACCGCTCGTTGGTCGATGCTGCCGTTCCGAATCCTGCATATTGACGCATAGTCCATAACCGCGAGCGGTACATATCCTTGTAAATTCCCCGGGTAAATGGCGCGTCACCAGGAGAACCTAGTTTTTGGTCGGGATCCCAACCTTTAAGCTTCTCCGGCCCGTAAATAGGCTCGATTTCTATTCCAGAATCAGTCTCGTGGTTTATTTTCGCCATAATGAAAGACAATAATCGATAAGGGTCCGGATTCCCATTTGGGACCGGACCCTTACCCTCATCGCGGACACACACTACCGTGGATCAAAGTCAAGCCGTAGCAAGCACCTTCGTATGCGGCATGCACAAATGGTCATACTCGGCAATGACTATCTCTTCTACATCGGGACCACATGCCGGGCAAGCCGGGTCTCTTCTCATCTTGAAGGTTCTGAACGTCCCCTCAAGAGCATCGTAAGCCAAAAGTCTTCCAACCAGCGGATCACCCAAATCGAGCAATAGCTTAATGGTCTCCATTGCCTGAATCGAGCCAATAATTCCTGGTAGCACTCCCAGCACACCAGCTTCAGCACACGATGGCGCCAGTTCAGCGGGCGGCGGTTCCGGGACGAAGCAACGGTAACAGGGACCAACGTATGGATTGAATACGGTGACCTGACCTTCAAACCGGAAAATAGAACCGTGCACAACCGGAATCCTTTTCAGCAGTGCCGCGTCATTGACTAGATACCTAGTCGGGAAATTGTCCATTCCGTCGACGATCACGTCATATCCGTCGATAATATCCAAAACGTTGTCTGCGCCTAGTCTCACGTCATAAGTGGTTACCTCGACATCCGGATTGAGAAGCATGATGGTCTTCTTGGCAGAATCCACCTTTCGCTGTCCAATTCGCTCCAAATTATGCAAAATCTGACGTTGCAGATTAGACGCATCCACCTCATCCATGTCGATTATTCCAATGTGGCCAACACCTGCTGCCGCGAGATACAACGCGGCAGGCGAGCCCAAGCCTCCGGCACCGAGGAGAAGCACACTTTTTTCAAGAAGCTTCTTCTGTCCCACCTCTCCCACCTCTGGAAGAAGGAGGTGGCGCTGATAACGGTTTCTCTGTTCGGGTGTCAACGTTTTCGGGGTTACCCATTTCAGACCGTCGTCCTTCCATTTATTGAACCCTCCCGCCATTGAAATCACGTCCTGGTATCCGAGATCCTGGAGAGACTTAGCCGCCAGGGCAGAGCGGACTCCGCCGGCGCAGAAGACAACGATTCTTTGCTTTTTATCAGGAATTCGCCCCTCTACCTGTACCTCAAGGTTTCCGCGGGGCAGAAACATAGCATTTTCAATCGTGCCCTGCTCGTATTCATCAGCCTCCCGTACGTCCAAGAAGAGCCAGCCGTTCCCAAGCTGGGAAGCGCCAAGCGTGTCTATTTCTTCTATTTGAGACTTTGTCTTCAGTAATATCTCTCTAAAACTTGCCATGGGTTACACTCCAGCCATATCTGAAAATTCCCTATTTAAAACCTTACCATATTAGTCAACATTCCAGGCTGGCCAAAAATCTTCAAAACATCTTAATCTTGGAACGGCACGATTGATTTCTGATACTGATTTCAGCCATGATTCCCACGAAGGCCCCCAAAAGACCTAGTTTCTAATTATGGAATACTACGAACTCCTCAACAAAAGAAGAATGTATCGCCATTTCAGCAGTAGAGCAGTGCCAGAACCTGCACTCCGCCGAATCCTGGATTCAGCCACCAAAGGCCCGTCCGCAGGTTTCACGCAAGGATTTGACTTCCTGGTACTGGATCATCAAAGCACCCTGGATGTATTTTGGGAACTTGCAATCACTCGGGACTGGAAAGCGAGAGCGACCTCACATGACGGCCTTTGGGACGCGCCGATAGTAATAATTCCACTGGCCAACGCTGATGCGTACGCTGAACGATATGCGAAAGCCGACAAGAGCTACGCCAACCTCAACGAACTAAGTCAGTGGCCGGTACCCTACTGGTACATAGATACTGCATTTGCAACCATGCTGATACTCAATTCAGTTGTAAATGAAAACTTAGGTGCCTTATTCTTTGGCCTTTTTCGAAACGTTGATTTAATCAAACAATCTTTTGGCATCCCCAATAATTTTCAACCTATTGGCGCGATTGCAATTGGCTATCCCACTTCGAATGAAGTCTCATCATCCTCGAGAAT
>JABEUP010000109.1 GCA_013044365.1 Acidimicrobiaceae bacterium | reverse complement strand
TAGAGCGTGGCGATGGTTCTGCCCCAAAGGAGTGCAGTGGATCACTTTGACGTAGTCCTCTTAGGTGCAGGCTCTGCCAGCGAATGGATCTGGAGTCATCTTACCGGTAAGAGCATTGCAGTTATCGAGTCCGGTAGAGTCGGAGGGGAGTGCCCCTACGTTGCATGTATCCCCTCCAAAGCGATGCTTCGCTCAGCCCATGTAAGGCGATTAGTAGCTCGGTCATTTGAGCTTGGTGCCACCTCAATGCCATTCGAATTCGACAACGGTTCAGCAGCATTTGCAGTTGCATCGAAGCGACGAGACCGTATCTCAGAGAACAGGAATGACTCCAACGCTTCCAGAGAATTAGCTGATGCGGGAGCAAAGCTTTTTCGGGGGTTTGGCAAAATTACTGGCAATGGAACTATTGGTATTCTTGTGGGCGGCAAGCTGGCAAATGAAATATCCTATGATGCGTTGATTATTGACACGGGATCATCCCCGAAGATTCCGAGAGTGGCCGGTTTGGCATCGACGCCCTTCTGGACCAGTGAGGAAGCTTTGAGTTCGTCCGTGCTACCAGAGTCACTCGCGATATTGGGTGGCGGTGCTATCGGTTGCGAGCTGGCAGACATATTCAGCGCCTTTGGATGCCGGGTTTATTTAATCGAAGGTTTTGAGCATATCCTGCCTACAGAGGACGGGGAAATAGTAGCAGTTCTCAGAAATGCGCTTAGAGGCTATGGGGTGAAGGTTGTCGAGGAAGCAAAAGTGAGTTCTGTTTCGTACAATGGTGGAGAGTTTTGCTTGGAATTCGAAGGCCGGTCTACGATTTCTTCCGAGCATCTCATTGTCGCAACGGGACGTCGTCCAAATGTGGACGGGATTGGGCTTGAGGCGCTTGGGCTGAGACCAAATCCCAGGGGAATCCAAGTCGATGAGTTTTGTCAAGTACTTGGTGCTGAAAATGTTTACGCAGCTGGAGACGTAACTGCGGTAGCCCCTTTCACCCATGGTGCAAATTATCAGGCCCGTGTGATTGTGGATCATTTGATGGATGGCAGAGCTTCTGCGTCTTATGACGCTATTCCCCGTGTGGTATACACCGAACCTCCGGTAGCTTCTGTGGGGGTCATCTCCGGCGAAAGTAGCGATTCCAATCGAGAGATTGTCATTGCCTGGATGGACCTTGGATCTACTGCGCGAGCTGTGGCGGATGGAGAGACAAAGGGGCTGTTGAAGCTTTTTCTTGACAAAGGTAGCAGAGTGTTGGTCGGAGCAACTGCTGTGGGTCCGAATGTGGATGAAATGATATCGGAAGTTTCGCTAGCTATTCGCGCAGGAGTTTCGATCGATGTATTTGCGCAGCTGGTCCATCCATTCCCTACCTATTCGGAAGGATTTGAGCCGCCACTTCAGCGTTTGCTTCTCTAAAGGATCCGAGCGCAATTTGTACTATTTGTCGGCATCGTTTCTTTACCAACTGACCATTCATTCTCTTTGAGATGTATCCGGCACCTCGACGCACTGCAAGAGGTCTTTGCCAAACTTTGAGGCTTTCGTACTACCCACGCCTGCAATCTTGGATAGGGCCTCAAGTGAGGAGGGTTCCTGTACCGCCACCGATACAAGCGCGAAGTCATGGAGGATTATGTGAGCAGGTACGCCAAGCTCTTTCGATTTTTGTGAACGCCATAGCCGCAAGGATTCCATTATTGATTTCTGCCGCTCAGACAAGTCCATCTTGTCGGATGAATCATCCTGAAGATTGCGTCGGGCTTTTCTGATTGAGCTCAGCGCATGTTCCGAGGTTGCGATGTGTCCAGAGATCCTTTGTATCTCGTCCTGAAGGGTCGCAAGGTAGGGAGACGGCTCTCTCTTCAGATAACGTTCATTGAAGATACGCTGTCTAGCCCAGGTCAAAATCAGGTCTCGCTTCGCACGTGTTATTGCAACGTAAAGGAGTCTCTGTTCTTCAAGAACAGCCTCCTTTGATTCCGCGTGGGCGATGGGGACGAGGCCATCCTCCATGCCAACAATGAAAACCGTCCGCCATTCGAGACCTTTAGCTTTATGGAAGGTGGTCAGAGTTACTGATTCTCCTGCGTTTTCATCAAGCGCGTTCCTTGCTTCAGTCTTAAGCCACAGTGCGAGGCCGCGTGATTCTCCATCAGGAGTTGTTGATAGGTATTCCCGTGAGAGTTCGAGAAAGATGTTCAGATTATCTGAAGCGGAACTTACTTCGGCGTACTTGCTTAGGGAGTTTTCAACAATTCCCTCAAGCCAGGCAAACAGGGAGTTCCCCCTAAGGAAGCTGTTCTGGCGTTCAAGGCTGTTCACTATCGCACGTATTTCGCTTTGGTTCAGGTAATTGGTTTCGCCGGCAAGAAATGCTGGTACTCCTGATTCTTTGAACATCTTTTGAATCGGAATCAGTTGCGAGTTTGTTCTCGCAAGTACCGCGATGTCGCACCAGCCGGTGCCTGGTTGACGGAAATGTTTAGCCAGTCTCGCTACCGACTGGGCTTCGGTCTTATCGTCATTGAATCCCCTAATGACCGGGGTTGGACCGTCTGGAAGGTTTGGAATGAGTTTTTTGTTCGGGTGGGAGCCACCATTAAGGATGGATCCGGCCAAAGAGAGAATCTGCGGGGTGGAGCGATAATTATTAGACAGTAACACTGTCCTGGTATTATGATGCCGGTTTTGAAGCGAAGTAAGTAAGGTCGGGTCCGCTCCGTTCCATGAATAAATGGCCTGATTGGGGTCGCCGACAACGCACAGGTCGAGTCGATCGTCTGTGAGGGCATTCACTAGGCTCATTTGAACGGGGTTGATATCCTGAAACTCGTCGACATAGAGATGCCGCATCCGGTAATGTTCGGCAGCTGAGAACATCGGGTCGGAGTTCAATACTTTGGTCGCTCCGATGATCAGATCGTCGTAGTCCATCTTGTGGAGTTTGGACTTTAACTCTTCGTATCTAGAAAATATTTGTGCCATTTCAGTTGGCGTGAGCGGGGTGTTTCTCCTATGCGCCACTACTGCATCTGAATATGCACGAGGAGTCAATCCTCTGGCCTTGGCCCACTCGATTTCAGCGATCACGGCAGAAACCAGCGATTTTGCGGCCACCTCGTTCTCTGTTTTAAAGTTTCCTTTGTATGTCTTGGTCCTGGATTTGTATGTCTTGGTGTTCGCGCCTAAGGATGATATTGCGTCCGAAACAATCTTGAACTTGGATTCGATTAGTTCATACGGGGTGATTTCTTTAGATTCCCAAAATCGTTGCAGGATACGGAGAGCGGCAGCATGAAAGGTATGAGCTTCGATCTGTTCACGCATATTGAGGGCTTCGAGACGGTGTTTGATCTCAGTGGCTGCCTTCTTTGTGAATGTGACTGCCAGGGTGTGACGCGCATCCGCATCTCCAGTGGCGATTCGATAAGCGATTCTGCGCGTCAGCACACGGGTCTTTCCAGATCCGGCACCGGCAATAATTACAAGAGGATTTTCTCTAACTGTCACTGCCTCGATCTGTTCCGGGTTTAAATTCTTGAGGATCTCGCTGATTTGGTGAGTCGTCATTGTTCAAACACTATGTTCTCGAAGCGACATATAGCCGACTTTCTCTAGATTTTCGGGTGTTGATGAAAATTAACCAAGCCGGTCAAACTGGACCCTGGTTGGTTCCGCACAGCAAAACCAGGATTCGCTCAATCTGGGCTTGTTGCCACATGACGAAGAGGAAGTCTCTCTAAGTGGAATTTGAAGATTGAAGTGACGATAAATTGAGTCACGCATCAAAGTGAACGTGGTAATTGCGTTGAGTTCGCGGGCTTGGGATTCCTCGGCAATGGTCGCGAGTTCAAATTGTAATTCATCGATAGTTTGATCGCGGCTATGCCACTGGTAGGAAAGCAGTTCAGAATTCCATGGCCCTATTTCAGTATCCGAAACTGTAAGAATTAAAGATTCCAATGGTACGAGAAGTCGAATGGACAGTTGGACCGGGTCTACGCTCTCAAGTAGTTCGTAATCGAAGAGAAACTCGATTAGGTCTATCAAACTGGCGCGGTCGGTCCAGGGGGTAAATGGCATCAGAGACGGTCGGACCTCAATTCCATATACGCGAAGAAGTTCGAGAGCAGAAATGATGTCGGAACGGGTGTGACCCTTGCCAAGTTTCGAAAGAATGAGATCTGATGTGTGTTCAAAGGCGGAAACTACGAATACAAGACCCAGGTCTTTGAACTCGCTCCAAATCTCTCTTTGCTCAAGTATGTGTTCCACCTTGACCGTTGCGTCAAATGTCATGTCCGGGTGTGCTTTATGCATTGCCCGGGCGATTTTGAGGGCATGGGCCGGACCATTAAGGAAATCGGGATCACCGAATGTTATGTGTCTCGCCCCTTCCTCGTACAGCTGGTTGATTTGTTCAATCACCAATTTGGATGGCACGGCTTTGAACTTTCCGTGGAATACGACTGGCACCGGGCAATGCTTGCAGAGGTGGGCGCAGCCGATTGTGGTCTCCACGTAGCCTGATAATTTCTTTTCGCCGCCGGAAATCAGATGTGCATAGTTCTGCAAACCGGGCAAAGCAGTACGGTCGGGCGGTATTGACTGTGTTGGCGAGGCATCAGTCGGATCAATACCCAGGATATCCAGGATTTTAGCGCTCTCTTGAGACACGATTGCAGTATTAAAGGCACTAGTTGCCGCCAAAGCAACGTTCGCGTACAGGCCGACAGCGATTATCTGAACCGAATTCCCTAGTATCGCCCGCGCCCTGTTTGCAATTGTCTTTCCCAACTGTGTTGCGGTGTGCATCGGAACTGAAATGAATAAGTGGGTTGGGGGAGTCTTATCATCCAGCAGGAAATCGTCGTAATTGGTAAAGGTACGATTTGCAACTGAATTGTCGCAAATCGAATATCCGATCATTGCCGTTTCGAAGGTGCTTGCAAGACGTGCCAACACCAGGGGCTGATGGCCAAGCTCATAAGTTGACACAGCGAGAACCTTTATCTGCGCTTTCCGGCTTGACTCATTAAGCGGTTTTGTCATGAAATGTCCATTTCGAGTTTTTGATGCGCCTCTTCGAGGGCCCTGACGGCGATTCTCGCAGTGGGGGCTTTCGAAAATATGAAACCTAAATATTTTGCATCGTAGGGTATGGGGGCCACTTCAGCATTGGCGGTATAGGTCATATCGATTCCAGTGATCCATTTTACCGACCTGGCGTTGTCGATGCCTTTAATCTGCCTAAGTCTCCCTTTGCGGGGAACAGGGATCATGTATACGCCGGATGCCTGATTTTCAAAAACAAGATCGGGGACTGTAATACCTAGTGCCTCTGCCAGTATGAGCACTTCGATGGTGGTGCCACCGGCGAGTGGAACTGCTTTTGAGCAGGATCCTCCTATGGAGCGAGCTGCCAGTTCTATGAAGTAGATCTCATTTGCTCCGGTAATGCGGAACTCAGCGTGAATCGGACCGGTTTCGATTCCGAGAGCGGTTCTTGCCCTGTCGAGCACCCGGTAAAGCTTGCCTACGAGTTGGCGTGGCAGTGAAGTGGGAGTTACGTAGATTGTTTCCGCGAAAAATGGACCCGCTAAGGGCTGCGGTTTGTCAAAAATTGATAGCACGTGCAGGTTGCTGTCAATGACGATTGCCTCAACTGCGTATTCCCGGCCATCAATATATTCTTCGATAAGTATTGGGTGTTTACTGTCGCATCCGTGGGCCGACTGAATTGAGCGGACGATGGGAATTCCGGATCTTACCTCTTCATAGGTGTTTGCCCTTATAACTCCAAGTGATCCGGACAGTGTTGCGGGTTTCAGGACAACCGGAAATTTACCAATTGAGGATAATTTTGTTTTCAGGTTTTCCTCATCGTGGAATGTCTGATATTTCGGTTGATTGATATTCGCAGCCGCCAGCCGCGTTCGCATCGAGATTTTGTTTTGGGATAGATCCGTTGTGGCAGATGAAATATGTTTTAAGCCGAGTCTTTGGCTGGCCAGGGCGGCAGTTTTTAGGCCATTATCATCAATAGAGACAATTGCGTCAAAATGACTGGTTCTGGCTGCGAATTCAATCTGTTTTACCGCGGTTTCAGGGTCCTCAAGCGAAACAATCACAGCCTTATTTCCCATCCGGTGGGCCATCGGCAGTTTGTCCTGCGAAGCAATCGTTAGTGAGATCTCAAGATGCCTGGACGCATCGATGAAAGCTTGTGCTCTGTAGGTTTCCGTGGGAATAAGGAGCAGGACATTTTTCACTAGTGTTAAGATTCTACTACCCGGGTAGTATTTATTAGTTGAATGCAAGAGTTGAAAAAGAGATTTGCGGAGATTTGATGTTCCGCAAAGGTTGGAGTTGGCGTGGAAAGCGTTTTTAGTTCAAACGGCAATAGGTCGGTTCTTGAAGTTACAGACAGGGCTCTCGCTGAAGTAGTTGATATTCGCTCGCAGGAATCGGATCCCGATAAGCTCGCACTGTGGATCGAAGTGGCCGGTGTCTCCGGAAGCAATTATTCCTACGACGTTTATTTTCAAAATAAGAGTGATGCAAGTTCGGACGATGCGGTCATAGAGTTGGACGGCGTTGCTGTTGTTATTCCGTCTGCAAGCATTGCTTTAGTCTCCGGTGCCAAGCTTGATTTAGGGGGCGAGGACGGTGCGGGTGGCTTAATAATAATAAATCCAAATTCGCCCCACAGCGATGAGCCGCCGCTTCCGGAGGAGCTTCTGAATGCGGATTTGAGCGGCCCAGTTGCACAGGAAATCATAAGGGTGCTTCAGGAAGAGATCAATCCGGCTATCGCGTCTCATGGAGGCAGAGCTGATTTGGTTGCGGTTGTCGACTCTGTGGCCTACCTGCAACTTTCGGGTGGATGCCAGGGTTGTGGAATGGCATCTGTCACGCTATCTCAAGGAATTGAAGTGGCAATCAAAGAAGCCGTTCCGGAAATCACTTCAGTACGAGATGTCACTGACCACATGAACGGATCGAATCCTTACTACGGGTCTTCCAAGAAGTAGAAGTTTTTCGAGCTATAAATAATTGAGAAGAGAACAAACGGGTAGGAAAAGAATTCCTACCCGTTATTGACTTTTTTAGAATTTAATCTGGAGTTAGGCTTTTATCAGCTCGATTTCTATCGCGAGCTGAATCTTATCGCTGACGAGGAAACCGCTTCCCTCGAGCGGGACATTCCACTCCATGCCGAAATCCTTTCGGGATAGCTCGCCGGATGCTGTGAATCCTGAACGAGTGCCTCCCCACGGGTCCTTTGAAACACCGTTGAACTCAAGGTCGAGAGTAACGCTTCGGGTGGTTCCATGAATGGTCAGATCACCGGTTAGCGTGTAGTTGTTACCTGCGGGTGCAATAGAGGTAGATTCGAAGGTAATATTTGGAAACTTCTCAACATCAAAAAAATCGGCTGATTTCAGGTGACCGTCTCTTTGATCCTCTCCGGTGGAGACTGACGCGACGTCGATTTCGGCCGTGATTTTCGATTGGGTAATATCTTCAGCTATTTCAATTGACGCGGAGAATTTCGAGAATGAGCCCCTTACCTTGGTGACAACCAGGTGACGAGCTGTGAATTCAATTGCAGTGTGGGCGGGGTCAATATTCCAGATACCAGGCTCAATTGCGAGCTCCGACGCCTTTGTGGGTGCGGTCATTACGTCCTCCAGTTTGTGATGGTTTGATAAACTTCAAACAGTAAGCTTATACCTGATAGTTGCAAGTGCAATCAAATTTGAGGACAAATCTGTGGCAACAAGTATTCAGTGGCTAAATGATGTTGAAATGAGGGCCTGGAGAAGTATTCTCTCAGCTCATTCTCAGCTATACAATCAGTTGGATGAGGAATTGCTGAGGGCTCACGGAATAACATTCGCGGAATATGAGGTTTTGGTACATACCTCCGAAGGGGAGGGTGGTTCCGTGAGAATGGCGTCACTGGCTGAAGCGGCGCTCGTTTCAAGGTCCGGTCTGACACGCAGGGTTCAGCATCTAGTCGCTGTTGGATTGCTCGAGAGAAAGCGGTGCAAAGAAGACAAAAGAGGTACGTTTGCCGTACTAACGCCTTTGGGCTGGGAGAAGCTGAAGGCTGCGGCCGTCACTCATATTAGAGGCGTGCGTGAGCACATGATCTCTAAATTGTCACACAGCGAATTGGAGGCACTTGCCTGTGCGTTGGAGAAAGTCGTCGTACAAAACAACGGATAGCCAAGTATCGATATTTCAACCGTGCGGGCACTGAAGGATTCGTCGATATGGCATTAAAACCTGATGTTATGCGGATTTCTATTAACCACGTTGTACCGTTGTTGACGTCGAAGATGTTGTGGTGGTCGAGGTAGAGCCACTTTTCCCATTCTTGCCCGAAGTTGTAGTCGTTGTTCCGTGAGAGTTGGCAAGCGTTGTTGACGTCGAAGATGTTGTGGTTGTCGAAGTT
>JABEUP010000108.1 GCA_013044365.1 Acidimicrobiaceae bacterium | reverse complement strand
GGACGTCCGATTCCGCCCCCCCCGGGAGGTTCAAGGTCGGCCGGACAACAGCGACAAGGAGAGGGAGACAGGACGCGTTCACCGCAAGGTCGTAGTCAGGGTACGGGCCAGAATAGGGAATCAATTCCACGACAAGGCGGCAATCAGGCTACAGGTCGTCCAAACAACTTCCCACCTCGTCAAGCCGGCTCTAACCGGCCCGCCAGTACCGGAGCGCCCCGAGGCGGTCAAGGCGCAGGCCAAGCGCCTAGGACAGGTCAGGGTGGGTCAGACCGTGGCTTTACTCCGAGAACCGGTTCTGGTTTCCCTCCTCGTCAAGGCGGCGGTGGAGGTTTTAGTGGGACTAGAACTGCTGGTGCAGGTACGGCGGCTGGATCGTCAGCCCCGCCTCGTCAGGGCGGAGGAGGATATTCGCCACGCGGCGGTGGAGCAGTACCACCACCGCCAGTGTCTCCTCGTGGTGTCCAAGGTAGAGGGCGTCCTGCTCAAAAGCAGTCGAAGAAGCGTAGACGTCGCAATGTGGAGGAATTAGAGCCGACCCAGCTGACTACGTATGTGGCCTCGAATGCACCGGTTCCGATCGGCGAGGTCATAATAGAACGAGGAAGTTCGGCGCAAGAGCTTGGTCCGAAACTCAATCGTACAGCAGGCGATGTAGTTAGATTTCTTTTTCTCCAAGGTGAGGTAGTCACTGCGACTCAGTCACTTTCGGACGACATGATCGATTTATTTGCGGCGGAGATTGGTGCCGTCACCAAACTTGTTGACGCCGGTCAGGAGCAAGAGGCAGAACTCCAGGCGAAGTATTTCGATGATGCCGAAGAAGACGCTCAGTATGAGCTGGAGTTGCGTTCTCCGATAGTAACCGTAATGGGTCACGTGGACCACGGAAAGACCAAGCTTTTGGATCGTATTCGTGAGGCGAACGTGGTGGCCGGAGAAGCAGGTGGAATTACCCAGCACATTGGGGCCTATCGAGCTGAAGTCAATGGAAGGTATGTAACTTTCATTGACACGCCGGGTCACGAGGCGTTCACAGCCATGCGTGCCCGAGGTGCCCAGGTCACAGATATTGTAGTCCTGGTTGTGGCTGCCGACGATGGAGTCATGCCACAGACAGTTGAGGCGATCAACCATGCCAAAGCCGCAGAAGTTCCGATTGTGGTTGCCATCAACAAGATCGATCGTGAGAATGCCGATCCTGTCCGGGTCCAGCAACAGCTTTCCGAACTGGGTTTGGTCCCAGAGGCCTGGGGCGGAGATACTATCATGGTCGAAATCTCTGCTTTGCAAAACATTGGCATTACGAATCTCCTCGAGCAGCTTGCGGTTCTAGCTGAGATTATGGAACTTTCGTCGATCCCCAACGGGAGAGCCCGCGGTGTGGTCCTCGAAGCCAACCTGGATGTTGGTAGGGGTCCGGTCGCGACGGTAATCGTCCTCCGGGGAACCTTGAAAGTGGGAGATCCGATTGTTGCCGGCCCTGCCTGGGGAAGAGTGAAGGCTCTCATCGATCACAAAGGTGAGAATGTAAAATTGGCCGGCCCGTCTATGCCGGTGCAGGTACTCGGTTTTTCAGAAGTTCCGTCGGCGGGTGACGAATTCAGAGAGACCAACGATCTTTCTACTTCAAGGATGATCGGTGAGTCGCGGGCTCAGAGACTTCGGATGGCCGGATACGCAAATCTTGCAGCCGCCACTCCCGGTGCTAAGCTCGAAGACCTGTTTGAGCAGATTCAGCGTGGTGAAACGGCGACGCTCAACCTCATTGTCAAGGCAGACGTTCAGGGATCCTTGGAGGCAATTATCGAGTCCTTACGTAAGCTTGAGCGTCCGGAGGTAAAACTGGCGTTCATTCACAGGGCCGTTGGCGGTATCACGGAGAATGACGTAGGCCTAGCAACCGCATCTAACGCGACAATCATCGGGTTCAACGTACGTCCGGATCGACGTGCCAGGGAATTGGCAGAGGCCAATGATGTGGAGATTCGTAACTACGAAATTATATATAAGGTCATCGAGGATATCGAATCCGCGATGGTCGGTATGTTGACACCAGAATACGAGGAGGTCGTCACCGGCGATGCCGAGGTTCGGGAGGTCTTCAGGGTTCCCAAGATTGGTGCCGTTGCCGGATGTTATGTACGTAATGGTGTGATTACCAGAGGATCTAAGGTGCGGTTCCTGCGTGACGGGGTAATCATTTGGAAAGGAAGCGTCACTTCGTTGAGGCGATTCAAGGATGATGCCCGTGACGTGCAGGCTGGTTTCGAGTGTGGCATCGGTCTGAGCGACTTCCAAGACTTGCGTTCAGGTGACATTATCGAAACCTTCGAAGATAAAGAGATTCCAAGGTCATAGCTGGTCCGAGGGACGCTTAGAGAAGGAGTTAGAGGTGTCGGTATCTCGACGTGGAAGTGGTCGAAATGCCCCAAAATATCCTCGCGTGGCGCGGGTAAACCAACTTTTGCAGGAGGTTATTGCGGAAGTTATAGAAAAATACTCGCATGACGATATCCGACTCGAACTTACTACCGTGACTTCAGTTGATACGGAGCCCAACTTTTCAGCTGCCACAGTATGGATTTCGAATTTGAACAGCGAGAATGCCGCGGCGTTGGAGGAATACAGGAAGAAGATCCAGCGCGATGTGGCATCCCAGGTAAGGATAAAGCGCACTCCCAGGCTGAGATTTGCCCAGGATGAAAGCATAGCTCACGGTAGTGCGATTGATGAGATCCTCAGGAGGATTTCCATTGAGAAGCTAACCGATGGCGATGGTGGCTAAAGGTTGATTTCTAAACCCTCCAGAGGGCTGGTCTTGGTTGACAAGCCGGCAGGAATGACCTCCCATGATGTCGTAGCACGACTAAGGCGCATCTATGGACAAAAGAGAATCGGCCATGCAGGCACGCTCGATCCCGGTGCGACAGGGTTGTTGGTGATTGCTATCGGCAACATCACGCGATTGCTCGACTATTTCCAGGCAAAGACCAAAAGGTATGTCGGTGATGTGGTTTTCGGGATTGAGACTGACAGTTATGATTCTGACGGGACTGTTGTTGCACGGTCGCCCGTCGAAAGTCTCGATTTGCCGAGGTTGGACGAAGCAGTCTCCCGGCTCCAAGGCGACATTAGCCAGCTGCCTCCCATTGTTTCCGCACTGAAGTTAAACGGGAAAAGGCTTTACCAGTATCACCGTGAGTCACTTGAGGTGGAGATTAAGCCACGTCAAGTGAGAATTGATTCCATTGCTTATTCGACCACCGATGAACCTAATGTGATACATATTGAAGTGGTTTGCAGCCCTGGTACTTACATCCGCTCAATTGCCCATGACCTGGGAGCTGCGCTGGAAATTGGCGCACACTTACGTAATCTGAGGCGTTTGGAGTCCGGCAGTTTCCGCGTCGAAGATGCTTACTCTCTCGGCGACTTGACGTCTGACGCGATTATGGATCCTATTTCCGCGCTGAGTGATTTTACTGTTCGCGGACTCAACTCGGAACAAGCGGCAAGGGCGAGAAACGGTTCCATGGTCGGATTGCCAGACGAGGGAATCGACTGTGTGCTTTTGTTCGATGCAGGCGATGGCCCGCTTGTGAACTGGGATCAATTAATTGGTTTATATCAGCGAGATTCAGGTGACAGATTTCGTGCGAGCGTAATTTTGCCCCTGATCAACTAGTTTCGTCCATAATGAAGATTTTTACCGACGCTAATCCCAGTGAATTTCCAGAAGGTACCGTTGTAACAATTGGTGCATATGACGGAGTGCATCTAGGTCACAGATATTTGATCTCTAAAACTATTGAGATTGCCGGAAACATAGCAGCCAGCTCGGTTGTGGTTACTTTTGACCGTCATCCAGCTTCTGTGGTGCGCCCAGGTTCAGCGCCGTTTTTGCTGAGCGACCTAAGCCAGAAGATTGATTGTTTAGCTGATACTGGTGTCGACTGCGTCTGTGTCGTGACTTTTGATCAAAACAGAGCCAACGAGAGCGCTACTGACTTTGTAGAGGAGTTCCTTGTTGGAAAGCTTAATGTGAAAATGGTGGTTGTTGGAAGCGATTTTCACTTTGGGCACAACCGCCACGGCAACGTGGCATTGCTTGAGGAGCTGGGTCGTAAGCATGGATTCGAGGTTCTGGGGGCGCCACTTAAATCCCCGGGCAAAGGGAGCGGCGAGGTGCTTTCGTCGACGATGATACGCCGCCTGATCGCATCGGGTGAGATGGAACGGGCGTCTGAATATTTAGGGCGCGTATATGAACTTCGGGGACACGTGGAACATGGCGATAGCCGTGGTGGAAATGAATTGGGTTTTCCCACCGCAAACGTATCGTTTTCCGGTTCGATGGCTACGCCGCCAGATGGTATCTATGCGGGTTGGGTAGTTTTGGAAAATAAGGAGCGTTTTGCTGCGGCGATCTCCTTGGGAACCCGACCAACCTACTATCCGGGTGGCGGAAACCGTCTTCTTGAAGCGTTTATTTTGGGGTTTGACGGCAATCTATACGGTCAAGGGATTGGGGTGCTGTTCGGTAAGAAGATCCGAGATCAGGAGCGGTTTAGTACAAGTGGAGAACTAATCGCAAA
Organism: Acidimicrobiaceae bacterium; assembly: GCA_013044365.1. Lineage (GTDB taxonomy): Bacteria > Actinomycetota > Acidimicrobiia > Acidimicrobiales > Acidimicrobiaceae > SCQM01. The sequence continues at coordinate 19,358 of JABEUP010000108.1, read as the reverse complement.
AATTAGGGAAGATATTGCCCGCGTTGACGCCTTCTGCGGCACTCAGAGCTTGTAGTGTGGTCGAATCCTACTAGTATCTCAATGCTTGATTACAAAAGGACGTTATGAGCAGACCCGGCTGGGTACTCTCACATAGGTCTACAGGACAAAGGTTTGAATGCAAGATAAAGAAGCAATAATCTCTGAATACCATCTTCATGAATCCGATACCGGATCTCCTGAGGTTCAGATTGCACTACTTACGAATCGAATAACCCACCTTACTGAGCACCTAAAGGTGCACAAGGGTGATCATCACACCCGTCACGGTCTCATGAAGCTTATTGGTCACCGACGCCGGTTGTTGGATTATGTTCGGGACAAAGATATTGAGCGCTATCGGTCGTTGATCGGAAGACTCGGGATTCGAAGGTAACGCTGTAGTTGGTGTGATTATGGCCCACTTCCACAATGGGGAGTGGGCCATAAAAGTTTTAGACCGTTTTTGAACGGATAGAATAGACGGCAGGAAATGTTGTTATGTTTCCCGTAATGTTGAAGATGCAGGCTTGGCAGGTACGTAAGTAATAGGACTGCGACTTTGGCCCCCAGCTGCCAGTCGCTAGCTCCCAAGCAATTGGTAGTTAGCGACTGGGAACTTCCGAGGTCGCCAAAAAGAAATTAAGGAGACAAATGGCTGAGGCCGTTGTCGTATCGTCCCCAATAAGTGAGACGGACAAAACCCTTTCATTTGAAGCGGGAAAACTTGCTTTACAGGCCGATGGCGCAGTTGTTGCCCGGCTTGGTGACACGATGGTATTGGCTACCGCCACTGCCTCAAGGAACGTAAAAGAGGGGATTGACTTCTTCCCTCTGACTATCGACATTGAGGAGCGCATGTATGCGGTAGGGCGCATTCCTGGCTCATTTTTCAGGCGTGAAGGACGCGCAACTGATGCTGCGACACTTACTTCGCGCCTCATTGATCGACCAATCAGGCCGTGCTTTGCTGACGACTTCCGTAATGAAGTTCACGTTGTCGGAACCGTGCTTGGTGCGGATTTGGTGAACCCGCATGACGTATTGTCGATCAATGCTGCTTCAGCTGCATTGATGATTTCCGGGATTCCCTTTCAGGGACCCATTGGGGCAGTTCGTATAGCCTTCAGTAAAGAGGGTAAGTGGATTCCGCATCCCACTTACCAAGACGGAGATATTTCGAGTTTCGAACTTGTTGTTGCCGGGCGTGAGAATTCCGACGGTTCTGACATAGCGGTAATTATGGTTGAGGCGGGTGGAACCGAGTCCAGCTGGGGTAATTACGAAGATGGCGCGCCATATGTTACTGAGGCGGTCATAGCGGAAGGGCTTGAGCTTTCCAAGATCTGGATCAGAGAGTCGATTAAGCTTCAGCGGAAGCTTGTGGAGGTCCATGGAGGGAAACCACCCATGGAGTATCTGCCTCAGATCGACTATTCTGACGAAATCTATCAGGCGGTCAAAGAGGTCGGAACTCAAGCGCTAAACGAAGCGAATGCGGTACTTGGGAAGTCAGACAGGGACGCAAGCCTGAAGGAGGCGTCATCTTCAATAATTGGGCAGCTTGCCGATAAATTTGAAGGCAACGAAACTCAAATCAAAAATGCCATTAAAGCCGTTACCAAAGAATTGGTAAGAAAGCGTATTGTCGATGACCAGGTCCGGATCGATGGTCGGGATTTAGTTACCATAAGGCCATTGTCTGCGGAAATCGGCTTGATACCCACCGCGCACGGAACCGGGCTCTTCAATAGGGGTGAAACACAGGCTCTGACTTTCTGTACCCTGGGTATGCCAAAAATGAATCAAATGTTGGACTCAATATCCACCGATGAATTTAAGCGGTATATGCATCATTACAATTTCCCTCCATTTTCTACGGGCGAAGTTGGATTCATGCGCGGACCTAAGAGGCGAGAAATTGGACATGGTCTGCTGGCAGAGCGAGCATTGCTTCCCGTCATTCCACCGCAGACCGAGTTCCCGTATACATTGAGACTGGTGTCAGAGGTGCTAAGTTCAAATGGCTCCACCTCAATGGCATCGGTGTGCGGTTCAACATTGTCATTGATGGATGCAGGCGTGCCAATCAAAGCGCCAGTGGCTGGAATTGCCATGGGTCTAGTCTTTGCGGAGAACAAATATGTGACCCTTACTGATATTCTCGGTGCTGAGGACGCGTTCGGGGACATGGACTTCAAAGTTGCCGGCACCTCGGAATTCGTTACGGCACTTCAGCTAGATACCAAGATCGATGGCATACCGGCAGAAGTGTTGGGCCAAGCCCTTCGCCAAGCCAAAGTTGCGCGGCTGCAGGTTCTTGAGGTTATGCTCCAAGTCATTTCAGAGCCGCGCGCTGCGGTCAAGGGTCATGCACCCAAAATTGTCACCTTCGAGGTTCCCCTTGACAAGATTGGCGAGATCATCGGTCCGAAAGGCAAAAATATCAACGCCATGCAGCAGGAAACTGGAGCTGAAATTGGTATTGATGACGATGGCAGCGTTGGAACTGTAACCATCGGTGCCAAGGATTCCAACGCTGTGGAGGAAGCCAGACGACGAATTCTTGAAATACTGGATCCGCCAAAAGCGGAGATCGGTGCCAATTACAGCGGGAAGGTAGTGTCGATAGCCAAGTTCGGTGCTTTCGTAAACATACTTCCAGGCAGAGACGGATTGCTCCATATTTCAAAATTGGGTGGCGGCAAGAGGGTCGAGAGAGTGGAAGATTACCTGGAAATGGGTCAGGACCTTACCGTCCGGGTGGACGACGTGGACGCAGCTGGCAAGATCTCGCTTTCGTTGGTCACAGACGCTGTTCGTCAAGAGCCGGCCGGAGCACCAGTCGAACAGACTGTTGCTGCGGGAACCGAAGTGTCCAGCCATACGCGGGTTGAAGCGCAGGAGATAAAGTCTTCCCAGGATTCATCGGTGGTGTCTTTCGAAGCTCACTTCGATGAGGAGCTGAGATCCCAGTATGGTGATTTGGGTCCCGGACCTTCAACTTCCGGCCGTCCTGTCGATCGAGATAGCGGACACGGCAGAGGTCCGAGAAGAAGCGGCAGACGTGATGGTCGTCGATAGGTAATTGGCGGATAGTGTCAAAAATTACCAAGTTTGACAATGGTCTTCAGATTGTTACCGAGGAGATGCCACAGGTAGCTTCGGTAACAATCGGAGTATTCGTGGGTGTTGGTTCCAGGGACGAGATTCAGTCCCAGCGTGGAACTTCGCATTTTTTGGAACATTTAGCATTCAAGGGTACCAAAGAACTTTCAGCGAAAGACCTTGCCATATCGGTGGATTCATTTGGCGGCGATATGAATGCTTTCACAACTAAAGAGTTAACCAGTTTTCAAGTCCGTCTGCTGGGTGAGGCAACTGAGCTTGGAGTGGATATACTCGGTAAAATTCTCACGGAGCCGTCATTCAATGTCACCGATATCGATTCGGAACGCAGCGTGATACTCGAAGAGATTGCCATGGCTAATGACGAGCCATCAGATTTTGTCCACGAACTGCTAGCTGCATCCCTGTACGGGAACCATCCTCTTGGCCGGGAGGTATTAGGTTCGCGGGAGAGCATAATTGGAATCAGCCGCGATACAATTTGCGACTTTTTTTCAAACTATTACGGACCAGCCAACATGGTAGTCTCTGCTGCGGGCGCTCTGGAGCATGATAAGCTCGTCGAACAGTTCTCTGCCACGCTGGGGCAAATTTCACAGGGCGTGGTTCCAGTCCGGAATCAGCCTCAGCTTCAATTCTCCGATCCGGTAATTAGCGGACGCGATATCGAACAGGTTCATGTCTCAATTGCATTTCCTGGAATCCCAAAGGGAGATAGGAGACGTTGGGATATGGCAGTTTTGGACCATATCTATGGTGGCGGGCTGTCCTCGCGGCTGTTTCAAAAGGTTCGGGAGGAAACCGGTTTGTGTTATTCGATTTATTCTGATCGAGTGTCATATCATGACTCAGGATATCTCGGCGTATATTTTGCGACTAGCCCAGCACAGCTCGGTACGGCTGCAGAGTTAGTAGATTCGGTGACCAAAGAGTTTAGTTCGGCTGGTATAACTGAAGAGGAACTGGCGGTTGCCAAACGTTATCTGCGTGCTCAGGTTCTTTTGACCAGGGAGGATACCGCTTCAGTAATGTCTCAGTTGGGATCGGTGTTAGTTGCCGGTCAGCAGATTAAATCAGTTGAGGATATTTTGTCTGAGGTTGAGCGTGTAACAGTTGATGGAGTAAAAGAGCTTGCGGACGAAGTGTTCGCCGGCTCTAGGCAGATTTCTGCGGTAGGTCCTGTTCCCAACGGAGTCTTTGACTAGGGGGAATTATGCGAGTTGGAGTGTTTGGTGCTGGTGGTCAAATGGGGACCGCCGTCTGTAAGGCGGTCGCGGACGACCCTGAACTTAGTTTGGTGGCGGCAGTTGATCCGAGACTGTCTGGCATTGATCTCTCTCAGGTTGCCGGGATTAATGGAACCGGACTTGAGATCAGTGGTTCGAAGGACTTTCTGGTTGCAGCCAAAGCTCAGGTGGCAGTTGATTTTACTTCGGCTCAAAGCGCGTTCAATAATATGATGTGGTGCGCGAAGCACAACATTCACGGAGTCGTTGGAACCACCGGACTATCTGCTGACCAATTGTCCCAGCTGGAAGATGCGTTTGAAAAGTCGGGGGCGAATTGTATCGTTGCGCCAAACTTTGCAATCGGTGCAATATTGATGATGCGTTTTTCTGAGATGGCATCAGTCTTCTTTGATACTGTCGACATAATTGAGCTGCATCACGATAGGAAGGTGGATGCTCCCAGCGGAACAGCCATGGAAACTGCTCGGAGGGTATCTAAATTCCGGGAGACTTCTCAACAGCCATTTGCCGCCGATCCAACATCCTCCACCGTTTTAGAGGGTGTAAGGGGAGGGCGGTACGAACAGGGCATTCACGTTCATTCGCTGCGTGTGAGAGGGATGGTTGCCCATCAGGAGGTAATTTTCGGCACGCTGGGGCAGACTTTAACCATCAGGCACGATTCCTATGACCGTACTTCATTTATGCCCGGTGTTTTGTTGGCAGTAAAGTCAGTCGAGTCGATTTCCGGATTAGTAAAAGGTATGGATGTATTGATCGACGCTAAACTCGGACTCGATCGTATCGAAGACACCAGTAAAGGTGGCGTATCGAAATGAGCATTAGCGAATCTACTCGTTTCGGCCGGGTTCTAACTGCAATGGCCACATCGATGGATGCCAAAGGTCAGGTTGATTACGATCGGACAGTCGAACTTGCCCGTTGGCTTATTGCCAATGGAAGCGATGGTCTGATCGTGACTGGAACGACCGGTGAAGCTCCGACACTTACCGATCCCGAAAAGATTTCATTGTGGGAAGCTGTTGCAGGTGCGGTGACGGTACCGGTGATTGCAGGCTCGGGATCGAACGATACTGCTCACTCTATCCACATGACGAAAAGGGCAAAAGAGGTTGGCGCTGCTGCGGCGCTAATAGTAACCCCTTATTACAACCGGCCTCCCCAATCGGGTGTTTTGTCCCATTTTGAAGTGGTTGCTAAAGCTACTGATCTTCCAATAATCATCTATGACATTCCAGTACGGACAGGTCGTAAAGTTGAAAGTGATACATTGCTTGAGTTAATCCGGCGATGCTCCAACGTAATTGGTCTAAAAGATGCCGCGGGAGACCTTTTCAGCACCTCAAGATTGGTACCTATGTTGCCAGATTACTTCGAAGTGTTTTCCGGTGACGATGGATTGACACTGCCTCTTTTAGCAATCGGGGCGGTGGGTGTAATTGGAGTCGCAACTCACTGGGCGGCGTTTGGTTACCAGTCTATGATTTCAAGTTTTCTCTCTGGTGACACTGTACGAGCGATAAAAATCAATCAAGCCCTTATTGCGTCAGTTGATTTTGAGTCGAAGCTTGACGCGCCAAATCCTATGCCTGTCAAGGCGATGATGAATGTGCTGGGGCTCGAAGTCGGAGAGGCAAGGCTTCCGTTAGGCGATGCGCCGGAGTACCTAAGGAAGGAAGCCCAAGGGGTATTCGACGAAACCAACAAAGGTCTGAGTGCGCTTGGAGTACAGGCAGCTAAACCAAAGAAAGAAATTCGTGTCTAGTAACGTCAAGGTAATTTTCCTGGGGGGACTCGGCGAGATAGGCCGAAATTGTGCTCTAATTGAGCAGGACGATAAGATCGTCATACTCGATTGCGGACTTATGTTCCCTAATCCAGATATGCCTGGTGTCGACCTGGTACTCCCGGATTTGACCTACGTGAAGGAAAACCAGCACAAGGTTGTTGGCTGCGTACTCACCCATGGCCACGAAGATCACACTGGGGCGCTATCGTTCCTGCTTCGGGACATTGATTTCGTTCTTCCAATCTATGGTTCTCAGCTCGCATTGGGATTGGCTGCTAATCGTATTGATGAGGCCGGTCTCAGCGATCGTTGTGAGTTCATCGCCGTTTCAGACGGCGAAACGCTTGAAATTGGTCCGTTCAAGGTGGAATTCATCCCTGTGACCCACTCAGTTCCGCATAGTTTCGGCCTCGCTTTTTACACATCGCAGGGAGTAATTTTTCATACTGGCGATTTCAAGATAGACCTAAATCCGGTTGACGGACGATTGACAGATTTGGGCCGTATGGGGGCTATAGCGTCCAATCATGGAGTTCGCCTTCTTTTATCTGATTCCACCAATGCGGAAGAGATTGGTCGATCTGAGTCTGAGTCAGAGGTTGGCAAGACGCTTTCACGATTATTCAGCATTTCACGAGATCGGCGCATTGTAGTCACATGTTTCTCGTCGCACATCCATCGAATCCAGCAAGTGGCAAATGTTGCTGTAGCCTCCGGGCGAAGGGTCTTCACTCTGGGAAGATCAATGGGAAAAAATGTTGCATTGGCAAGACGTTTAGGTCTTCTTTATATTCCGGACGACCATATTTTTGATATCGATCAGGTTTCCAAATATCCGAAGGAGGAGGTCTGCATTATCTCCACCGGATCACAGGGCGAACCGATGAGCGCACTGTCTTTGATGGCGGCTGGTGAGAATAAATGGCTCAAACTGGAACAGGACGATCTGGTTATTATTTCCGCTGACGCAATTCCTGGAAACGAGACTGCTGTCGGTAATGTGATTGATGGTCTTTACAGGCGTGGTGCGTCGGTAGTCCATCCTGGAATCGAAAAGGTGCATACTTCCGGGCATGCCAAGGCCGATGAGTTAAAAATGGTTCTATCCATAATCAAACCAGCAGCTTTTATCCCGGTACATGGAGAATTCAGACATCTGTTCAACCACACCATGCTTGCCAGGGAGATGGGCGTTCCGCAAGAGAACATTTTCCTTGCCGAGGATGGAGATGTTGTGGTCATATCCGATTCCGGGGTGGATTACGGCGGCGAGGTGCCAGCCGGTTATCTATACGTCGATGGTGTCGTAGGCGACGTGAACCGAGGGGTGTTAAGAGATCGCAAGGTACTTTCTGAAGAGGGAGTGATCGTGGTGATAGTTACTGTGGACATGAAATCAGGTGAGCTCGTTACCGGACCTGAGATCATTACACGGGGCTGGATTCACGCGGACGAGGCCGAAGGCTTAATTGAAGAGGCTAAAGATGAAGTTCGCAGAACTATTGCCGATGTGACTCTTCAGGATGCGTTGGATATGGAAACATTGCGGCGTCATGTGAGAACTTCCTTGGGAAAATATGTCCATAAACAGACCAAGCGTCGGCCAATGATCGTTCCGGTGGTTTTAGAAGCCTGAGTGATAGATTTTTTGCGGATTTTCTGCAATGATTAATTACAAATTGGTAATTTAGGTTCATTATCTGGAAGGGTGCCGGGCTATTCTGGCTAAGTTCATTTTCATGAGCCAAAAAGTTACCAACTCAGCTAGGAGCGGGGCTACGTCGGGTTCTCGAAATAGAAAGACAACTTCCAGTCGGTCCTCATCGGGTGCCAGAAAGCCATCACCCACGCGCGCAGCCCAGCAACGTTCGGTTCTCGATCATATTCGCTCTATGGACGATTCTTTCCGCGGCATGGTATATGCAGGGGTCGCCATCCTTCTGCTGGTTTCGTTGCTCACCCCATTTTTTGGGCCATTGGGCAAGGATGTAATGATTCTCGTAGAGTCGATTTTTGGTTTTGGCAGTTTTGTCGCTCTGATTTCACTGTTTTTGTGCGGTCTAATGCTTATGTTTCCAGAGCATGTCGCATTCGCAAAACACCGAGGTATTTTTGGCTCCTTATCGGCATTGTCACTTGCCGGAATACAGGGGGACCTTTACCAGAGTTTTAGCGGCCCGCAAATCCGTGCAAAAGGTGGCGTGTTGGGCTATTTGATTGGACATAGTCTGAGTTTGGCAGCCAGCCGATTCGGTGGCTTACTTATACTTGCCTTGTTGTTTGTGCTTTTTACTCTGGCATTTTTCAACGTAGGCCCGGAGCGTGCAGCTGTCATAGTAGTGGATAAGTTGAAGAGTTTTATTTCTGCTGACGAAAAGCGTGACGTAGACCAAATTGAATCTTTATCCCGTAGTTGGAGAGGCCCTAGAAGACTGCGGACACGGATTGAGAAAGATTTAGAGGACGAAGCTGATAACGCACCAATTGCAGGGATTAATTTGGATAAAGCTGATCCAGTTCTGTCTGGCATGGTGGACCAGTCATCTATCGTTTCCGGAGGATCAGCGTCAAAGTCTTCCAAGGTTAGAAATATAAATTCTGATGCGATCGAGCTGAGTGTTGAGAAAGTCGCTGGCTTGTGGAGATTGCCAAGTTTGTCGCTGTTGAAACGTGGAACCATAAAGAATTTGGACAAAGAGGATTTAGCGTCCAGGGGGCGGGTTCTTCAAGGCTCGCTGGCTACCCATGGTGTAGTTACCAGGCTTGTAGGAATGACGGTAGGTCCAACCGTGACAAGATATGAGCTTGAGCTTGGAGAAGGGGTGAAAGTATCAAAGGTTACCTCTTTGAACAAGGACATAGCATATGCCATGGCAGCTGCTGATGTGAGGATATTGGCTCCAATCCCGGGCAGATCCGCAATAGGTGTTGAGGTCCCAAATCAAAATAGACAGGTTGTAACCCTCGGCGACGTGCTTTCCTCCGAGGAGGCCAGCCTGGCAAGGCACCCTCTTGAGGTTGCGCTCGGACGGGACATTGCGGGAAGGGCGGTTATGGTCAACCTTGCCGAGATGCCGCACGTGTTAATTGCCGGTGCTACTGGTGCAGGAAAGTCATCGTGTATCAATTCGATCATTACCTCTGTTTTGATGCGGGCTACTCCCGATGAGGTACGTATGATACTTGTCGATCCAAAGCGAGTTGAGCTCGGGCAATATAATGGCTTACCCCACCTCTTGACCCAAGTGGTTACTAACCCAAAGAAAGCGGCTAATGCTCTCTCTTGGGCTGTAAAGGAAATGGAGCGCCGATATGACTTGCTCTCTGAAGTGGGAGTGCGAGATATAACGGGCTACAACCAAATGGTCGCCTCGCTGCCTTCGGATATTGGCAAGAATGATAGCCTTCCGAGAACTCTGGTGGATGAGATCCTGGATGACTCTCCTTTGTTTAATGATGTGAACAGCCAATCCCTTGAGCACCTACCGTTCATTATTGTTGTAGTGGACGAGTTGAATGACCTCATGATGGTTGCAGCCAGGGACGTTGAAGAGTCAATATGCCGAATTGCTCAGATGGCCCGTGCCGTTGGTATCCATTTGTTAATTGCCACCCAACGGCCATCGGTAGACGTGATTACCGGCGTGATCAAGGCCAATGTTCCTTCACGGATGGCATTTTCTGTGTCGTCGCTAGCAGATTCCCGAGTTATTTTGGACCAGCCTGGGGCGGAGCGGCTGGTTGGTAAGGGGGATATGCTGCTTCTCAATGCCTCGTCGAATGTGCCCAGGCGTATACAGGCCCCGTGGGTATCCGAAGCCGAGGTCAGGGCAGTGGTGGGACACTGGCTTAGGTCTTCCAAACCCCAGTATGTCGATGGCGTGGAGGGTTCGGACGACCGTGGCGAGTTTGGTTTTGACTCTGATGATTCCGATGCGTTGATGGATCACGCGATAGAACTTGTTGTTTCATCACAATTAGGTTCGACGTCTATGCTGCAGCGCAAACTTCGCGTAGGTTTTGCCCGTGCGGGGCGACTTATGGACTTGTTGGAGGCCAGGGGTATAGTTGGACCTTCTGAGGGTTCCAAGCCCCGAGTGGTTCTAATGAGTAGGGAAGAGTTAGAAAACCACAAAGAAGAAGGCTACTTCTAATAACTTCCACAGCTGTTTTCGCCTATCTTGTTCAATAGCGTTTTGCCGTTTAAGGTATCCGCTATTTGATGTCTTGTTTATTTTGGAGGTTTTAGGGAATGAGGAGAAATGACTCTTGGCTAGGTACTGGGTCCATGTCTAGCTATTCACGTGGTAATCATTACAGAGATTCACGTTCTTCTTTTGCTGGTTTTTCACGAGTCATTGTTGTCCTGGTCATATTGATAGTAGTTGTATCAGCGGTTCAACTTTTGCGGCCCACACCACTTCCAACTGCGCACGCCTCTATAGGAGATGCGGTGATTCCTGGAACGCCGCCTTCATTGCCTTGGCCTTCACAAGGCGGGGGTGAGGTTATGATCCAAAACGTGGGTATCATCGGCAGTTTCAATGCGGGTACCGAACTTCCCCTAGCCTCAGTGGCAAAAATTATTACCGCATTGGTTATAGTAAAGGACCATCCTTTGGTTCTGGGTGGCACCGGACCGACGCTGACAATGACTGCAAGTGATGTGGCTACCTATCAGACAATGGTGCAGCAGCAGGATTCCGTGATGGGGGTGGTCAACGGAGAGAACCTCAACGAGTATCAGCTGCTCGAGGCACTTTTGGTTCCGTCTGCTGATAATATCGCCATCAAGCTTGCCGATTGGGACGCCGGATCGGTCCCTGCATTCGTGGCAAAGATGAATTCGATGGCTAAGTCGCTTGGAATGACAAAGACGATTTTTAAGGACCCCTCAGGACTGGACAGCGGAACCGTGGGAACGGCGCATGATCAAGTGCTAGCCGCGTTGGCATTGCTGAAGAATCCGGTACTTGCTCAGATTGTGGCGAAGCCGCAGGCAAGTCTCCCGGTAGCAGGTGTGGTATATAACGTCAATTATAACGTGGGCCATGACGGTTTTGTCGGAGTCAAGACAGGGTCGATGGGTAGCGGGGGAAACCTCGTATTTGCCGCGACCGGGGCTGCGTCGAAGGATTTGATCGTAGGGGCAGTACTAGACCAAACCGGAGTTCAGCCACTTATAGCGGCATTGTCTGAAAGCACGAAATTAGTTGATGCTGCTAGAAAGATTCCTGCTGAATTCAGTGTACTGAAGAAGGGTCAAGTAGTAGCTTCGATATCTGTTCCCGGCAGACGGTCCGTGACGGTTGAATCTGCCGGAGGCGCTTCATTTCTAGGATGGCCCGGAATGAAAGTGACGTATGTTGCTAAATTTTCCAAGTTGAGTCATAAGATTCCGATCGGAACAAGAGTTGGGAGCCTGACGGTCACGGTTGGATCGCAAACATCAACGGTGTCACTGGTCACCACGTCGGCAGTTCAGAGCCCCTCCATGATGTGGCGTCTCGAGAGGCTTTAAGGAGTACAAATGATCGCTAGAGTTCCCGCGTCTTCAGCAAACCTAGGACCCGGTTTTGACACTCTTGCTTTGGCATTATCTCTGTATGTAGAGGTCGAAGCTGAGGAGTCTGATACATTTCAGGTGTCGGCGCATGGTGAAGGATCGGGTTTGGCGGCGACTAGCAACCATCTTGGCGCACAAGTGGCCATGCGGGTTTTGGGACATTCAGATGTTCGACTCACAATACGTTCGCAAATACCTCTTGGCAGAGGACTTGGATCTTCGGCGGCATTTGCGTCGGCCTGTGCCGCAGCACTCGGTGCTAAGGACCCATTCGAAATTGCATCGGGTTTTGACGGTCACCCGGAAAATGCGGCGGCTTCCGTGTTCGGAGGGTTTGTAACTGCGACTGCGGTAGGTTCCAAATTGATATGCAACAGACTTGGTGTGGATCCGGACCTGGCGGTAGTAACGGTGATTCCAGTGATCGAATTAGCGACCAAGACAGCGCGGGGTGTCCTTCCCGAATCGGTGAGTTTTCGGGATGCCACCTTCAATTTGGGCCGCATGGGGTTATTAGTGGCCGGAATTGCAGATCTGAGCCTTCTTGTTCCCGAGGCAACCCAAGACAAACTTCATCAGTCTTACAGATCTGCTCTTTTCCCGAAGTCCAACGATATTATGGCAGCATTAATCAATTCAGGGGCAATTGCAAGTTGCTGGTCGGGCGCTGGACCGACGATAATAGGGTTCTGCCGTTCTTCGTATGCGGCTGAGCTGTCTGACACGGTGAGAAAGTTACTCAGTGAATCGGAACTGGAATTTAGTGTCAAACAACTAAGCGTGGATTTCCGAGGACTAATAGTTACCAACTCTTACGGACCAGATTTTCAACCTCTGGAAGTTGCTAGTTTATAATAGATGGATTTGTCATACTGGGTCGAGACTCTCGGCTGTTCTAAAAACAAAGTTGATTCTGAGAAGCTCGAAGGAAGACTCGTCTCCCAGGGTTTTGTGTCAGCTGGCGATGCAGAGAATGCAGACCTGGTGGTGGTGAATACCTGTGCCTTCATTGAGGCGGCACGGATGGAGTCAATTGAGACCGTTCTTGATTTTGTAGCAATTAAAAAGCCCGGGGCGAGAATAGTCATTACCGGATGTATGGCGGAGCGCTATGGGGAGGAACTGGCTAAAGAACTTCCCGAGGTTGATCTCGTGGCAAGGTTTGGTCAAGAGTTGTCTGAATTTCAGTCAGGTCCGCTACAGTCGGTGCCGGTAGCGGTCTCAGCTAAGCCTAGAAAACCCCAAGGGGTCAGGGATTTTGACCTGCTGAATCTTCGTAGACCTGCCGTTAAGGGTTCCTGGGCCTATCTAAAGATCGCTGAGGGATGTGACAGGGCATGCGGGTTTTGCGCCATACCGTCATTCAGGGGTAAGCAGCAGTCGCGGTCGATTGAGTCAATTGTTGAAGAGGCTAAAGGTTTGGGTACCCGAGAGGTAGTTCTCATAGCGCAGGACCTGGCCTCTTATGGCACTGATATCTATGGCAAGAAGTATTTAGCTGATCTTATTAAGGAGTTGTCAAAGTACATCGATTGGGTCCGCATTCTTTATATCTATCCTTCCGAATTGACAGATGCCCTAATTGAAACCGTGTTAGCTACCGGTGTCGCCTACTTTGATCTCTCGCTGCAGCACTCCTCCCGCCGGCTTCTACGTAAAATGAGAAGGTGGGGCTCTGGCGAAAGATTTCTAGAAAAGATAGGGAAAATTCGATCGATTGAACCTAATGCAGCCTTCCGCTCCTCTTTTATAATTGGTTATCCAGGCGAAACTGAAGAAGATCATGACAACCTTCTTCAGTTTATTGAAGACGCACAGCTTGATTGGGCCGGATTTTTTACGTTCTCCGACGAGGAGGGCACCTACGCAAACACCCTGGAAGGCAAGGTGGATCCATTTCTTGTGATGGAAAGGCTTGCAGAAGTCTCTGAACTCCAAGATTCAGTTACCCAAAAGAAGCGGGTTCAACTTATCGGTGGGGTAGTGAAGGCTTTGGTGGACGAACCCGGGGTAGCGAGGTCTTTCAGGGAAGCGCCCGAGATCGACGGTATTATTAAACTCGATGATAAAATCCCCGCTGGTAAGTTTGTAGATCTTGTAATCTGTGGTTCAGAAGGTCCGGACCTATTTGGCGAGTTAGCAGGCTAGGAGGGTCGAGTGTTAACAAATAGTACGTTTGGACCCGGCGCCTTGGCCACGCCATCAAATTTTATAACCGCTATTCGCGTTGTAGTTACTCCGATTCTCATGTATGGCGTTGCTAAGCACGGTTCCACGTGGGTTGCGTTCATTATCTGGACACTTCTCGCTTCGACTGACAAGATCGATGGAATGTTGGCTCGGCACCAGGGAACTACAAGATCGGGTGCATTTCTGGACCCATTGGCTGACAAGCTGATGGTATTCGGCTTGTTTGCAGTCTTGGTGTCAAGGAATGAGATTTGGTGGGTTCCGATATTCGTGATGGCAGTACGCGAAACCTGGATGTCGTTTTATCGCAGCCTGTTGGGTAGAAAGGGGATTTCTGTTCCCGCCAGGCCGCTTGGTAAGGCTAAGACTTTTGTCCAGGTTGTAGCGATCGGATTGGTGTTGATACCCGGAGTATATGGAAATGCCAAGATGGAAATCGCCGCTCTTGTATGGTTGGCCACGTTGCTGGCCCTGGTGAGTGGGTATTTTTATTATGTCGATGGTCGGATTCGCAATGCCGGATAACCAATCAATTGGGAGTTAGTTGTGCGAGTTGAAATCGTAGCCATCGGCACTGAGTTGCTACTTGGTCAAATTGTCGACACCAACTCCACTGCCATTTCTCAGAGATTGGCCGAAGCAGGCATCGATTGTTTATATCAAACGCGCGTTGGCGACAACCTTGAACGAATTGTTTCAGTGATAAATATTGCATTGGAACGCAATGACGCGGTTCTGGTATGCGGTGGTCTTGGACCCACTCAGGATGACATTACCCGCGAAGCGATTGCCCTGGTAATGGGGGTTGGTCTCCAACTCGACAAGGCTATTGAAGAAAAAATCCGTGCCATGTTTGTTTCGAGAGGCCGGGCAATGAGCGCCAACAATATAAATCAGGCTTTGGTTCCAGTTGGCGCAAAAACTATTGCTCAAACTAAAGGAACAGCTCCAGGACTTATATGTCCCGTCGGCCCTAAAGTCATCTATGCGGTACCTGGTGTTCCCTATGAGATGATGGATATGTTGGTTAGGAGCGTAATCCCAGATCTCGTATCCAGGGCGGGGATGACGTCGGTGATCCGGTCGAGGACCCTGAGGACCTGGGGACTTTCTGAATCAGCGCTCTCAGAGCTCATCTCACCCAGATTGGAGGCATTGGATGTTGCTGACGGTCGAACTACGATTGCATTCCTAGCCTCCGGAATCGAAGGTATCAAGGTGAGGATTACCGCCAAGGCGGAGTCAAGCGAGATCGTAGATGCATTGCTGGATTCCGAAGAAAGAGAGCTAAAAAACATTCTTGGTGAAATTGTATTTGGCGTTGATGAAACCACTATCGAAATGGCGGTTGCCAAGGAAGTTGTAAGACTGGGGTTGACACTGTCTTTGGCGGAGTCATTAACTGGCGGTTTGATTTCTGCCCGAATTGTCAATATCCCGGGTGCATCGAATTGGTACAGAGGATGTGTAGTGTCATATGCCAGCGATATAAAGCACGAACTACTGGGTGCAGCTGACGGGCCAGTGGTAAGCGAGAGTGCTGCCATCGGGATGGCCGAAGGGGTTAGGAAGGTCCTAGGGAGCGATCTCGCCCTTGCCATTACTGGAGTTGCGGGACCGGAGTCCCAGGAGGGCCGCTCGATCGGTACGGTGTTCGTCGGCACTTCTTCGGAAATGTTCGGTAATCGGGCAATTCAGTTGAGACTTCCCGGAGACAGGGAAAGGGTGAGACAGTATGCCACTATTTCAGCCCTCGATTGGTTGCGCCGCATACTTTCCGGTGGAGCTCCTTCAACGGGTCTTGATTAAGAATCTTTTATGATCTATTGCAAATACGAACATATGTTCGTATAATTGTTGTTATAGAGGGTTTCTGTCACAGCAGTGAAGTATCTTTACGGCAGGTCGTTTCTAAGGATTTAGCGGTCGGACCTACAGATATATGTAAATAGTGAATGAGGGAGCGGTGAGTTTGTTGGCTAAGGAAGAATCAACTGATCGTAATAAAGCTTTGGATATGGCGATTGGCCAGATCGAAAAGCAGTTTGGTAAGGGCTCGATCATGAAAATGGGTGAAAATGCCCATATGAAGATCGAGTCCATATCAACAGGTGCGATGTCGTTAGACCTTGCGCTCGGTGTTGGTGGGTTTCCGAGAGGTAGGGTTATTGAGGTGTTCGGGCCTGAATCGTCAGGAAAGTCTACCTTGGCTATGCACGTAGTGGCAGAAGCTCAAAGGACTGGCGGGATCTGTGCCTACATCGATGCTGAACATGCGATGGATCCGGTGTACGCAAAGGCAATTGGAGTCGATATTGATGAGCTGTTGATTTCTCAACCAGATAATGGCGAGCAAGCTCTTGAAATTGCCGACATGTTGATTCGCTCCGGCGGTCTGGATGTTCTAGTAATTGACTCGGTTGCTGCACTTACTCCCAGAGCTGAGATCGAAGGGGAGATGGGAGATGCTCACGTAGGTTTGCAGGCTCGATTGATGTCTCAGGCCCTGCGCAAGTTGACTAGCAATCTGAGCAAATCACGCACAATTGCGATCTTCATCAATCAACTGAGAGAAAAGATTGGTGTCATGTATGGTTCTCCCGAAGTGACGCCAGGGGGACGTGCTCTTAAGTTCTACGCTTCTGTTCGAATTGATATTCGAAAGATTGAAGCAATCAAGGATGGAGCTGAGATTGTTGGAAGTCGCACCAGGGCGAAGGTTGTAAAGAACAAATGTGCTCCTCCATTCCGTCAGGCTGAGTTCGATATCATGTACGGTGTTGGAATATCGAGAGAGGGCTCTCTCTTGGACGTTGGCGTCGAAATGGGAGTTGTTAAGAAATCTGGTGCCTGGTACACCTACGATGGCGAGCAGCTTGGCCAGGGTAGGGAGAAGGCGAAGGAGTTTATATCTAACAACCCTGGTCTAATGGCTGAGTTAAATGAGAAGGTGCGTGCAGCGGTAGGCATAGTTTTAGAGCCAGCTAAAGCTTCCGAGGGATTTTCAGATGAAGATAATCAGCCGATTTATTTGGATGAATGAGGTTTTATATTGTCGTTCGATATTGCGAATCGAGTTGGCCCACTCAATCGAGTGGGCCTTGTCGCTAGTCTGGTAGTTCGTGAGTAAGAAGTATCTCGTAAGAACATTCGGTTGCCAGATGAACGAGCATGACTCTGAGCGGATTGCTTCTGTTCTCGAAGCGGATGGCATGGTTGCCGTGTTGGATCCTGAAGATGCCGATGTCATAGTTTTCAATACCTGTTGCATTCGGGAAAATGCCGATAACAAGCTCTATGGTACTTTGGGTCACGCTAAGGCTATCCGCGACAGAAATCCAGATCTAAAGATAATGGTTGCCGGTTGCCTTGCCCAGAAGGATCGGGAACTTATCCAGAAGAAGGCGCCTTGGGTTGATGTCGTATTCGGGACAAATAATGTTTCAAGGGCTGCCGAACTTCTTAAGCGTTCCCAAACGGAAGGTCCAATTATTGAGATCTTTGACAAGATCTCCTCTGATGAAGTTGAGTTTGCCTCGGCCCTTAATGCCGTCCGCACGAGCGAATTTCAGGCGTGGGTAACGATTCAGGTTGGTTGTAATAATAGCTGCGCATTCTGTATTGTTCCTTCCGTACGGGGCGACGAGGTATCACGCAGATTCGATCATATTGTTGCCGAGGTAGCCAAGTTAGCTGAAATGGGTGTCACAGAGGTAACCTTGTTGGGACAAAATGTGAACTCCTACGGCCGTGATATCACCCTGACACTTCGCAGGGATCCATTTTCGGCGAATCTTTCCGCGGGACCGTATTGGAGTTATGACAAAAGGGCTCGTCCGTTATTTGCCGATCTTTTGCGGGAGGTCGGATCTGTTCCCGGTATCTCACGGGTGCGGTTTACTTCTCCGCATCCAAAGGATTTGCGTCCGGAAACTATTGCCGCCATGGCGGAGACGGAAGCAGTATGTGAGCACCTTCACCTTCCCCTTCAATCCGGATCTGATCGAGTCTTAGCTATGATGCACCGGGGTTATAGTTCAGGGAAGTATTTAGAGAAGCTGGCCATGGCCAGGAAGGCCATTCCCGATCTTGCCGTGACCACCGATATAATTGTCGGCTTTCCCGGAGAGACCGACGACGATTTTGACCGGACACTTGAGGTTGTGGCGGAGGCGGCTTACGACGGTGCCTATACCTTTATTTTCTCTCCTCGTCCTGGGACCGAGGCTGCTCGCATGACTGATCTTTTTGTGCCTGAAAGCGTTGTCGGTGAGCGTTTTGAGAGATTAAAGATCGTGATAGAGCGCACGGCATTGCAAAAGCATCGCGAAAGAGTAGGGTTGATGGAAGAAGTCTTAGTTGAAGGTCCCTCGAAGAAGAATCCAGCAATCTGGTCGGGAAGGACCCGCCAACATAAATTAGTCCATTTTTCAGTACCCGCAGAGACGGGTAGTTCGCTTCCGGCGTTTGGGGCGGGTTCATCCGTCAGAGTCAGGATAGATTCTGCCGCAGTATATTTTCTGCGCGGCGAGCTAGTTGAAGTTGTCCAATATCGAAAGGTTAAGAAAAGGTTAGAGTTTACTGTCGGATGAAGTTAGTAATCTAAAGTAGCAGCCTAAAGTTGCGGATCCATTAGAGCTTTTGTTTGTTTGAGCGGAGTGGCATTTGTGACGGAGTTGCTGCATCAATCGCCTGAAACTGCGCCGATAGAAGAGGGGCGTCAGGTCGGGGGGGTCGGACCGAATTTAGAATTGTGCCGGTAGGGGCGCTTCCAATTGTGGCGGTGGCAGTCATCGGCCTCATCGTGAGCATCGCTGGCAATTGGAGGTGGGCGCTCGACTTTTATCATGTGGTCGGGGGAGGGCTATGGACAGGAATCGACTTATTGGTCGGCTTTGTAGTTGGGCCTATTATTGGGTGAATGTCGATCCCGGCACGCATGGAGTTTTCATCGCGATTCATGCCCAAAATGCTTCTTATAATGCCGACAGTGGTGACAATGACACTAGGCTCCGGGTTTCAGATTGCCCGTAAACTGGGTGACCTTAATCAATGTTCGGCAACACATGGCTGGCTGATCGCATCGTTCGTAGTAGTTGGGATAATGACTGTCATTGCATTGGGAGTCCTTGAGCCTGCGAATATTGGGTTATTCGAGTTGAAGAAAGAGCATCCAAACGGGATGGTTATCGGTAAGTTGATGCGTCGGTTCATTTACGCCGCGGGAATAACCGGTGCCATGCAAATATTCACTCTGGTGATTATGACAAGGGTGGCTACTTCATGAGTGACTTGCCGCATGCAGATATTGCAGCTTCGACGGAGAGTCAAGGTCACCAGTCGTCATTGCCTCCAATTACTGAAATAGGCATCGGTGCACTTGTACTTGTGGTGGTTGGAGGGATATATATGTCTG
>JABEUP010000003.1 GCA_013044365.1 Acidimicrobiaceae bacterium | reverse complement strand
TCGTACCAGTCGCCGATGTTATTTGCCATAGGCTTTATTATTGTCTTCACGATGGGTGGTATAACCGGAGTTCTGCTGGCCTCGCCTCCGATTGACTTTGCTACCCACGACACCTATTTTGTTGTTGCCCATTTCCATCAGGTACTCTTTGGAACTACTGTGTTTGCCGGATTTGGCGGCTTCTTTTACTGGTATCCAAAGTTGACCGGGCGCATGTTCAGGGAGGGTCTAGCAAAGACGCAATTTTGGCTGACATTCATTGGCTTCAACGTCACATTTCTTCCGCAGTACCTCCTGGGATTACAGGGTATGCCGCGCCGTATAGCTGAATATTTGCCTGCTGATCACTTTACTACTCTCAACCGCATTTCCTCTGTAGGTGCCTACATTACTGGATTCGCGTTCGTTATATGGATGATAAATATGTGGATCTCTTGGAGGAAGCCAATTCCTGCTTCTTCAAACCCGTGGGACGGTCATACTCTTGAGTGGGCGACAGACTCTCCGCCCTCGCATCACAACTTCGATAAGTTGCCGCCTATCAGATCTCAGCGCCCGGTTTGGGATATGAACCACCCCGAATACGCAGATCACCAAGTTTCGCATAAATCCAAAAAGGCTCGAAGTGCGGGGAAGTCATAATGAAGAGTGAACGCAGCATTTACATGTTGATCGGAGTGTTCTTCTTTGCCATCATGGTGGTCTATTTCCTGTGGTCGGGAGAGGCGGGCGGCAGCATTATGCTTTTCGCCGCCGCGGGACTTGGAATTATGCCGGGACTGTATTTTAGTTGGTGGGCACATCGAATGCCGCCTCGTCCTGAAGACCGAGTTGATGCAACGATGGCTGATGGATCTGGGCCAGTGGGAGCATTTCCCGCCAACACAATTTGGCCGTTCGTTTTTGGAATGGGTGCCGCACTGACCGCTCTTAGCCTGGCATTTGGAGCTTGGCTTGCCGTTGTGGGTCTGGCTTTTATTATTTCCACCGCACTCAACGTGTCTCTTGAGTCTCGCCGAGGTGGTTCAGTCTAGGTAAAGCGCACCCATGTCAGTTTGTTTTTCCCGTGCCTCCTTGGTTCTCAGCTATCTATTGGCATGACGGGCTAAGATTCTATCGATGGGCAGTATCGCGAATTATATTTTGACATTACACGGACCCTTGGTGCTGTTCTTGGTCTTTCTTCTGCCCGCTGCCGAATCTTCTATATTCCTGGGGTTTATTTTTCCGGGTGAGACGGTTGTGATAGTGGCTGGCGTACTCGCCTTTGAGCATCGTGAATCTCTGATTCTGATCATTTTCGCTGCATCGTTGGGAGCGATATTTGGTGACAGCGTCGGCTACTTCATAGGGAAACGGTGGGGCCGTTCACTTATAAATAATCGGCTTTCCCGCTTTGTCAAACCAACTCATATAGCCCGTGCTGAAGAATTCATGATTCGCAGGGGCGGCCCTGGGGTTTTCATAGGTCGATTTACCACCACACTGAGGGTGTTGGTGCCCGGACTGGCCGGCGTGGCCGGCATGAGATATAAGACTTTCGTGATCTTCAATGTGGCAGGCGGAATAGTATGGTCAGTTTCGATGGCGATGCTGGGGTATCTAGCGGGTCAAAGCTATAAGCAGGTTGAAAAAGTTGCAGGTCAAGTTTCCTACGCTCTTCTGGCCCTGGCCGTAGTTGCCGTCATTGTGTTCGTTATTTACAGAAAACGAAAAGAGAAGGCTATCGATCAGATCTACGAAGAAAAGATGAAGAAGGAGTAGGTTACAGCCAACTGGTGTGCCAGATGGGTAGCCTATATCTTGAACCTGCGACGAATTCTAAGGGCTAGAAATGGAATCAGGTATGCCCATGATGCCGCCGGTATTTGTGGCCCTACGCCTGCTTTGATGGCGTTGATGATGCTTGTTTTTGCCCCCTTGGCGTCCTTAAGTAATAGGAATCCCACGCAGAAGCGCAGGTAATGCCAGGCCCATATCCTCTTGAACAGTCTTGGATTGATTGATACTTCGTTGGACTCGCGTACCATCATCTTTTGCATAGCTGTCATCAGCCTCATCAGGTTCTTCGAATACCCGCCATCACTGTCCCGGTAAAAGACAAGAGGCTCCTGTATTAGGAGAATCTCACCAAGTTTGGATAGACGCAGCCACATATCCCAATCCTCAGCACCATCAAGATAGCTTTGAAATCCATTCAGCTGATCTAGCTGGGCACGGCGGGCTATCACAGTCGAAGTTTGGAAACGATTAAGGACCAGAATCTCGGAGGTCCAGATTTTCTTCGCCTCACTGTGAGGAATTCCGGTTTTATCGGTGTCCAATAACGTTCTAGCGGATATTGACCAGTTGGTTGCGATTAGAACTGCCTTGGGGTTTCTTTCTATTTCATCCAACTGCCTTTCGGTCTTGTATTTTGACCAAATATCGTCGGCGTCTAGAAAAGCAATCCATTCAAATCTGGCGTTTTTGATGCCCAGGTTCCTGGCAGAGGAGGGGCCGCCGTTCTGTTTTTTAATCAACCGAACATCGGGAAAATTTGACGTGATTATGGTGCAGGTATTGTCACTTGACTCGTCATCGATCACCAACACCTCATCGGGCGGGATACTCTGTGAGTAGACCGACTCCAGTGCTGCCCTTATAGTGTTTTGTGAGTTGTAGGTAGGTATCACTACGCTAACGGTTGGTTTGGTCATGGGTTGGTCGGAGTTGTTACAATCTGTTCAACTTGTCAGTTGGGTGCTTGATAGCTGGACTCCTGGCTCCTTGTTTAACTTGGCGTATTCGAGACTCTTGAAGTGTCAGAAGGGTTATTATGGGCTTGGTTTACCTGAAATATTACCGCCGCGGCCATGTCATTTAGGGTCGGTCCTCCGAGTGTGTCTAATTGGTGGAGATTCGGTTTGGGTGGTGTAATGCGGTATAAGAATATTTGCTCCAATTATCAGATGATCCCGCGCTAATTCGTTGCATACACCGACAGTTGCGGATTGGCCGGCCTAACTAGTCCCATTGTCTCCACCGCTTTCCTAGCCACCTCGACGTCATCAAACATTATCTTATGGCTGCCTATCCGGAGACTTTTCTCGTGTCCACGGCCTACGATCAGAACGGTGTCATTTGGCGAGGCTGAACTGATAGCCAGCCGGATCGCTTTTTCCCTGTCCAGTTCAATGCTTATACGACCCTCTGGGGCGTCAATAGTACCGGCAATGAGCTGTTCTACAATTGCAATAGGGTCCTCGTCCCCAGGTGAATCTATTGTCAGAATTACATGGTTTGCGGTTGCAAGTGCTCTCCCGAGCTCTGGCCTCTTCAACCTGTCGCGGCCTCCCCTTGCTCCTGCAACAATGTATACTTCGGATCCCAAAGGAGCCAGCAACCGCGCGGTCTCGATCAGCGACGTTATTGCACCCGGCG
The DNA here is from genome assembly GCA_013044365.1 of Acidimicrobiaceae bacterium. Lineage (GTDB taxonomy): Bacteria > Actinomycetota > Acidimicrobiia > Acidimicrobiales > Acidimicrobiaceae > SCQM01. Next base: position 18,726 of record JABEUP010000003.1, on the reverse strand, counting down.
TATGCGCGTAGTCGATGATTATCTCGATTGGTTGTCCGAGTTCGATTCTCTGAAAACGGCCAGATACTTTTTGACAACTCTTGATGCCTGAAACTGCTGCTTCGGTATCAAGCCCCAAAAGGTGAAGCGCAAGGAAGGCTGCTGCCGCATTTTGGGAATTGCATGCTCCGACGATAGGGGAGAAGATCTTTACGTCTACATCCGGGCCTTTGAGAGTAAATGAAGTTCCAGTATGGGTCACCACAACATCAATGATTTGATAGTCGGCAAGGGTGGAAGTTCCATATGTCACAAAAGGTATCTGAGTCTGGTGGCTTAGGCGCAGTCCCCATTCATCGTCGATGCAGATCAGGGCTTTTTTACACCTGGAGGTTTCGAATAGTTGTGCTTTGGTGGCGAAGTACTGTTCGATGGTGCCATGGTAGTCAAGATGCTCCGCTGCCAGATTAGTGAAAATGCCCAGTTCGAATTGAGTTCCATCGATCCGGTGCTGGTCGATGCCGTGCGACGAAACTTCCATGACCGCAATTTCCACGTTGTGCCTCACCATCTCGGCGAGTGAACTTTGCAGTGAGGGAGCTTCGGGGGTGGTAAAGAGTGCTGGAACCGATTGTCCGCCGATCTTTGTTTCTATGGTGCCGATCAGGCCGGATCGGATACCCGCGTGCTCGAGAGCGTTCTCTATCATGTATGCCGTAGTCGTCTTGCCGTTGGTTCCGGTAATACCCACCACGCTCATACTGGCCGAAGGTACTCCGTGGACTAGCGAGGATACGGTTCCCAAGACACGGCGGACTGAGGGAACTACCAGTTGTGGAAGGTCGATAGGAAGCCTGCGGGTGACAATAAGCGATGTCGCGCCATTATCACGTGCCTCATGTGCAAAGTCGTGACCGTCGAGACGGCTGCCTTTCATTGCTGCGAATATGTCGCCCGGTTTGACGATTCGGGAGTCATTTGCAACGCCGTGCACTTCTGTGCTGGCACCTACGAGTTGTGCTCCCGGGATCTGAGTTGCAAGGTGTGAAAGTGAATAACTCAATTTGTCAACCGCTCTTGTGTTCGCTAATGGTTTCTGCGGGTATATCTTTACCTGCTTTGTATAAGACGAATATTAGGAATTAGATACCGAATAAATTTTTATACGGATATCACAGTCTTGCACACCGGAAGTTAACTGTCAGGGCGGGCGGCAAAAAGGTTAGTGTCAATTGCCTGCAGAGGTTTCGCCAAGGCAAGGTCCCGGCAATTACGACGAGTTTTATCGTGCCTGACGGCTGCAATCTGCGGCTTTTCCTGCGGGAAAGCTTACTATTCCTCTAGGCTGGCTAGTTAATAATTTGCGCCCTCGGCAGGATTCGAACCTGCGCAACCGGCTCCGGAGGCCGGTGCTCTATCCCCTGAGCTACGAGGGCACATTAGCCAGAGTAGTGTGGCGGATCAAAGCTTTCGTCATTCCGCGGGCAAGGTATTGGATGGGTAATAACTCCCGAGATAGTTTAGAGGTATTTTAAAGTGTGGAAATCAGATGAGCAGTCTTTCAGATAGCATTGCAGCGGCACTTTGTGGCGCCATGGAGAGTCTGGGTCTGGAGATGACGCCGTCACTGTTTGTTGTAGAAAGACCTGCCCGGCTGGAGCATGGAGAATTCTCGACCAATGTGGCGATGGTGGCTGCGAAGCGCTTTGGCGAGAAACCGAGGCTGCTAGCAGAAAAAATATGCAGCTATCTTAATGAAAACCCCCTTAGATATCAACAGCGCCTTGAGATTGCTGGCCCGGGTTTTATTAACTTCTTCTTCGAATTTGGCTATTTGCACGATGAACTCGTCCAGGTGATTGATCTGGGGGAAGAGTCATTTGCTCTGTCTCAGGTTGGTGCTGGGGAGAAAGTTTTGCTGGAGTTTTGCTCAGCTAATCCAACCGGACCTTTGCATGTTGGCAACGGCTGGTGGGCCTCCTATGGCGACTCCCTGGCTCGTCTCCTCCGGCGCTGCAGCTATGAGGTTTCCACTGAATACTCCGTCAACGATACAGGCGGCCAGATTCGTCGTCTAGGCGAGTCCCTTCTTGCGCGCAGGGCTGGCCGCGAAGTTGAAGAAGAGGGGTACCAGGGTGACTATGTGAAAGAGCTGGCAGCTGATTACTCCGGTCCGGAAGTTGTTGAAGCCGCCGGAAGATGGGCCGCCGATAAGAATCTCGAGATCATCAGGAACTCGCTTGACAAGTTGGGAATTCGATTCGACGTGTGGTTTTCCCAGGCTTCGATTGAAGAGTCAGGCGCGGTCCGCAATGTATTGGATCTCCTCGATTCCAAAGGACTTATCGTTGAGGAGGACAGCAAGAAGATTTTCCTCTCCACCAGATTTGGCGACACCAGAGATCGCTATTTGACCAAAGCCGAGGGGGACTTCACCTATCTTGCCGGTGACATCGCATACCATTACAACAAGTTCGTCGTGAGGGGGTTTCAAAGGGTAATTGATATCTTTGGAGCTGACCATCACGGCCAGGTTGCTTCCCTTAAAGCGGCAATGGATGCGATAGGCGTGGGCTCCCAACATTTGGAGGTAATCCTGGGGCAAATGGTCTCGTTGCTTTCGGGCAATGATCGTCTCAAGTTTTCAAAGCGAAAGGGGAACCTCATTCCTTTGGAGGAATTAGTCGACGAACTTGGTCCTAGCGCAACCAGATTGCTCTCGCTGTCGACGTCAATCGACAGGGCAACCTCGGTGGACGTCGCGAAGGTAAAAGCTCAATCGATGGACAACCCGGTATATTACATTCAATATGCGCACGCCCGCATGGCATCGATCGAGCGGGTGAGAGACCAGCGTGGAATCGTGGTGCCTGATATCTCCGAGGTGGATCTTTCGCTCTTGGTCCATCCGAGAGAGCTGGCACTTCTCAGGGAGATGATGGTATTCCCCCAGATCGTTGAAGAGGCCGGTCTGGAACGGGCGCCCTTCAAGATAGTCAACTGGCTGAAAGAATTTTCAGGTCTATTCCACAGCTTCTATCACGATTGTTATGTGATTTCTGATGGTGTCGAAATGGAACTTACCTATGCGAGGTTGTATCTTGTTGCAAGCTGCAAGATCGCGGTAAGAGTGGCGCTTTCGCTTCTTGGCGTTGAGGCACTGGAGCAGATGTGATGAGTGAGACTGGCGGGCTGTTTAGCTACACGGTTGGGACGATTGATGCTGGGGATCCAATTCCCCTCCATCTGTTGCCCCAGGGATGCGGCGTGGGGAGTGATGGTGCACTCTGGCTCAGAGGCCAAAAGGTTTCTGACCTGGCCAGAGAGTTTGGATCACCGTTATTTATTTATGACGAAGAGCAGATCAGGGCCCGCGCAAGGGAACTCAAAGAGCACTTCGGGGGCGACGTCGCGTATGCATCTAAGGCATTTCTTTGTAAGGCGATGGCCAAACTGGTTGCTGATGAGGGGCTTCACATCGATGTGGCTTCGGGTGGGGAACTCTCTGTTGCGCTCAGTGCTGGGTTTCCAGCTGATCGGATCGTCATGCATGGCAACAATAAGTCGCTAGCCGAGCTCAAACTTGCAATCTTGGCCGGGGTGGGTCGCATAGTGATCGATTCATTCGATGAGATCGATCGTTTGGAGGAGCTGGTTTCAGAAAAACGACCAGTTAAGGTTTGGATTCGGGTTACCCCAGGGGTTGAGGCGCACACCCACATGTTTGTTATGACCGGCCAGCACGACTCCAAATTTGGTTTTGGGCTCATGTCCGGAGATGCAGAAATTGCCCTGGACAGATTGACAAAGTCTAAGAAACTCGAACTTGTTGGGTTGCACGCCCATATCGGCAGCCAAATATTTTCTCTTGAGTCCTTTGTGAAAGAGGTCGAGGTTCTCGCCCCATTTTTCACATCATCAGGGCTCGAGGAGCTCAACTTTGGAGGCGGATTAGGGATTCCATATATTTCCGGAGAACCAGCGGTTGATTTCAAGGATTGGGCCCACTCTTTGAAAGAAAGTGCCAGAGCCTCAGGTATTCCCGATACCGCAAGGATCATGGTCGAACCAGGGCGTTCCCTTGTCGGACCTGCGGCAATTACAGTTTACGAAGTTGGAACAGTAAAAGAGATCGAAGGAATAAGAACCTATGTGAGTGTCGACGGTGGCATGAGCGACAATCCACGTCCTGTCCTATACGACAGTGGTTATGAAGTTTTTAAGGTTGACGATGTGTTGGCTCGGCGTGACCGGCGGGTAACCATCGTAGGTAAGCATTGTGAATCCGGAGATATTTTGGTCAAGGACGGTCAGCTGCCAGTTTCAACGAAAGTCGGGGATTACGTTGCAACTCCGGTGACAGGGGCTTATGGCTATTCAATGGCGTCTAACTACAATAAAGTTGGGCGTCCGGCGGTTTTATTTGTCAACAACAATGGCTACCGGCTTGTGCTCCGGAGGGAGACCGTAAGCGATATGCTAGCACTCGATGTGGATTGACTTCCAGGTACGCTATTCCGGTTCAAATTTCAGTCATTTATCTTAAGCCGTAAGCGCTTCAATTACTGAGTCTCAACGGGAGTCCAGCGCCTGAAGGCGCTAAGTTGGAGGGGTGAGTTCGATACCGGTTCGATTGGGAATATTAGGTTGCGGCAATGTAGGTGCTGCCCTGGTCAAAATTATTGTAGAAGATCAGGGCCTAATTGAGTCACAAACCGGTGAAGTACTTGAAATTGCTGCAATCGCGGTTCGCGACCTATCAATAGAAAGACCCGGATGGGTTTCCAGGAATCTTCTGACTGATGATCCTTTCAAGTTGGTTAACGATCCTTCGATAGACATCATTGTCGAGGTTATGGGAGGATATGATCCTGCGAGGGTGTTGATCGAGGAAGCATTGCGGTCTAAGAAATCTGTGGTAACTGCGAATAAGACGTTACTCTCAGATTTTGGGGAAGAGATTTCCCAATTGGCCCGCAGTCAGGGACGAGATGTTTTTTTCGAAGCTGCAGTGGCTGGCGGTATCCCGCTTATCAGGTCGTTAAAGGTTTCTCTTGCAGCCGAGAGAGTTCGTCGTGTAACAGGAATCGTAAACGGTACCACAAACTACATTCTTACCCGGATGTCGGAGGATGGTATCCCATACGGGGAGGCGCTAAGGAATGCCCAGGAACTGGGCTATGCCGAGGCAGATCCAACAGCGGATGTCGAAGGAATTGATGCCAGCGCCAAAGCCGCGATACTCGCCTCGATTGCGTTTGGACGCAAGGTGAGATTCAGCGATGTCTCCAGAGAAGGTATTACCTCGGTCACACTTGATGACTTTGAATTTGCCAAACGTCATGGTTACACGCTCAAACTTTTGGCAATATGTGAGTGGCTTGAGAGCGACGAAGGATCGGAAGGCGATATTTCTGTCAGGGTACACCCGGCGATGGTGCCGCTTACCCACCCGCTGGCTTCCGTGCGGGATGCATTCAACGCCGTGTTCGTGGAGGGTGACTCGGTGGGAGAACTGATGTTTTATGGCAGAGGCGCCGGGGGGATGCCGACAGCGTCTGCGGTGCTTGGTGATGTTATCGACGCGGCTCATAACATTCGCTACGGTTCGATCGAACGCCACGTGGACAGGCCTCAGGCGCGGATCCTGGCTATCGATGAGCTTCAGTACCAGTTCTATATCGCAATTGATGTCAGCGATCGTCCCGGGGTGCTTGCTCAGGTCGCGACAGTATTTGGGGCAAATGGCGTCTCGATAATGTCCATGGAGCAGGTTGGTCTCGGACAAGAGGCCCGACTGATATTCATTACCCACCAGGCAAAAGAGCATGCGGTACAGAAGACCCTGGCAGAAGTGCGGGAACTTGCAGCTGCCAAGAGACTTGTTGGCTTCATAAGGGTGTTGGGAAAGATTGACAATTGAGCTCAATTGACTTGGGCGAATAACGGATGAGGTCAAATTAGATGTCGCAAGATTCCAATAGGCCAGATAGTACGCGTATGATTTGGCGCGGCGTGGTGGAGGAATACCGAAACTTTATGCCGGTCTCTGAGCATACACCGGTGATAACCCTTGGGGAAGGTAGGACCCCGCTAATCTTTGCCCCAGAACTCTCCAGTCTCAAATCCGCTCATGTATATCTTAAATACGAAGGCGGCAATCCTACCGGGTCGTTCAAAGACCGGGGAATGACGCTGGCTATCTCAAAAGCAGCAGAAGAGGGAAGTCAAACTGTGGTTTGCGCCTCGACTGGAAACACCTCGGCATCAGCGGCTGCCTATGCTGCCAAGGCAGGCATGACCTGTGTGGTGCTAATTCCGGAGGGTTATATCGCTCTCGGCAAGTTGGCACAGGCTCTTATCTATGGTGCCAAGGTGATGCAAATAAAGGGCAATTTTGATCAGGCACTTCAAATCGTCAGAGAGTTTGGTGAGCATTCAAGCAAAGTTACGGTTGTAAATTCTATCAATCCTCACCGGATTGATGGCCAGAAAACTGGGGCATTTGAGATCGTAGATACCTTGGGGATTGTTCCCGATTATCACTTCATTCCAGTTGGAAATGCGGGCAACATAACGGCATATTGGAAGGGTTATAACGAGTATTACAAAGCGGGTATAACTTCCTCGCTCCCGAAGATGATGGGGTTCCAGGCTGCCGGAGCAGCTCCAATAGTCCTTGGTCATGTAGTCGATCATCCCGATACCATAGCAACTGCAATTCGTATCGGTAATCCGGCCTCGTGGGACTTCGCCACTCGCGCCAGGGACGAGTCCGGCGGTGTCATATCCTCGGTAACAGACAGTGAGATCCTTGAGGCATATCGATTTCTGGCGGCAAAAGAGTCTGTGTTTTGTGAACCGGCCTCGGCAGCTTCGGTGGCAGGTTTGCTTAAGAGCGACATCAAGCCAGGCTCGGTGGTGGTCTGCATTCTGACCGGACATGGTCTGAAAGATCCCGACGTGGCAATTTCGCAAATCTCAGTTCCTGAGGGAGTGGATGCCACCTATGATGCAATCTCGAAGGAGCTTGGAGTTTAGATGATCGTCGAGTTTTTCTGATTAGTTGCTAGAGTGTTTAATAAGGCGCCTTCGCGCTATAGGATCGTTTCGATAATTGGATGTCTCCAATTGGTGTACACTCTTATGAATTCTCGAATTATAAGCACGATCTGAGTTAGCACGATTCCTGTTCATTGTTGGATTTGAGTAGGGAGCCTGGTTGTGATAGAAACTAGGTGTCGTGCGAGTGGAAAAGTAGCACGCTACCTAGTTCAATCAATTCCCACTTCGGGGAAAAGGCTCATATGGGCACAAATACCTTAGGAATAACCGCGTAATCCTATGACTATGAGGTGGTTCGACTGTGGCAAGCTGCAGTGGAGCAATGTTAAAGATTCTTACCAACCTATTAATTAGAAGAGGTGCAGATGAGTTCTGAGTCTCAACTAGAGCGCTCGGTTCTTGAAAAGAAAGATCGTAGCGAACTCGCGCAAATAGCCGGTGCTATGCAGGTCAAGACCACATCAAGGACCAAGAAGTCAGACCTGGTTGATCTGATACTGGTTGCTACGGGAGTCAAGATTACCAATGAAGCGCCAGCTCCTGCGATTCCCGCTAAAACGCGGGTTGTCCGGAGCCCAAAGGTTGTTCCAGCGAACAGCCAAACTCCGGCATTGGCGAATGGGTCAGAGTCAGTCAACGGTTTTGACGCTCAATCGGAGCAGGGGACCACGCTGAGTACATCCGAGGCTGCTGTACCGCCTCCAATTGTTGTCACAAGTTCCACCATGCCAAGGCGTCGTGCGCTTGGTGGTTCCATGCGAAATGGTTCAAATGGCCAGAGCACGACTGCATCGACTGACGAACTAATCGATCAGGAGTTTGCGGTCAAATCAGTTGATTCCACCGATAAGGTTGCAACTGAGGAATCCGCGGAATCCCGCCGAAGTCCCGACCTCACCGAAGGGGCTTCAAGGAGAAGCAGGCGACGCCGGGGCCGGGATCGTGGAGACAGGGATCGCGAGGTAGCTACCGAGCCGGCAGCTCCAGTGGAGCTAACCGATGTCGACGGGATACTCGACCTTAGAGAAGAAGGATTTGGCTTCCTGAGGTCGGGGAGCTATCTTCCGAGTCCCAAGGATGTTTATGTCGCGATCTCAGTGGTACGCAAGTTTGGTTTGCGCAAGGGCGATTATGTCTTCGGTGGAGCACGGGGTGCCAACGCCAATGAAAAGTATCCCGCGCTGGTGCGGGTGGATCAGATAAATGGAAGTGATCCTGAGCTATCCAAGGTGCGTCCAAAATTTGAGGAGCTGACCCCTCTTTTCCCGGACATTAAACTGGTTCTTGAGACGCCTAAAGATCCGGCCAATGTTACCGCCCGAATTGTAGACTTGGTTTCGCCAATAGGTAAGGGCCAAAGAGGTTTGATCGTTTCGCCTCCCAAAGCTGGCAAGACTACGATCATGAAGCATATTGCCCACTGCATCGAGGCAAACAACCCCGATGTTTTCCTAATGGTACTATTAGTGGACGAGCGTCCTGAAGAAGTGACCGACATGAGAAGGTCCGTGAAGGGAGAGGTGGTAGCCTCCACCTTCGACCGGCCGGCTGAAGAACATACAGCTGTTTCCGAGCTCGCGCTCGAACGAGCCAAGCGATTGGTTGAGCTGGGGAGAGATGTCGTCATCATTCTTGATGGAATCACCCGATTGGCCCGTGCTTACAACCTTGCGCAGCCAGCTTCCGGACGTATTATGTCTGGTGGTGTTGACTCCGGAGCTCTTTATCCTCCGAAGAAGTTCTTTGGTGCGGCGCGAAATGTCGAAGAGGGAGGGTCCCTAACTATTCTTGCAACAGCATTGGTTGAGACCGGATCCCGCATGGATGAGGTTATCTTTGAGGAGTTCAAGGGAACCGGCAACATGGAACTCAGACTTGATCGACGTTTGGCGGAGCGCAGGCTGTATCCTGCCATCGATGTGAACTCCTCTTCCACAAGGCATGAAGAGCTGCTTTTTGACAAGGATCAGCTTGCTTTGGTGTGGAAGTTGAGACGAGTTCTCAACGCGCTGAGCAACGACGGCAATTCTGCTCCAAGTTTGGAACTATTGATCGATAAGGTGCGGTCAACTAGGTCGAATGCGGAGTTTTTATTGGAGATTGCCAAATCACAAGTACCAAGTAACTACTAGAACACACTGACCAAAGCCTATATAAGTTGAATCAGTGATTGCCAATAAGTTGAAGGTCGCTATTATGGTAAAGCTATGAAGTCTGAAATTCACCCAAATTATGTGGTTGCAACTGTCCACTGTTCATGTGGAAACAGTTTTATGACCAAATCAACTAAGTCCGAATTGCACGTTGAACTCTGCAGCGAGTGTCATCCGTTTTATACCGGGAAGCAAAAGCTGGTCGACACCGGCGGCCGAGTGGAGCGTTTCCAGCGTCGTTATGGTGAGAGAAGGACCTCCACCGTAAAGAAGTAGATGGAGTTATCTGATCGGGCCCACCGAGGTTAGGTAGAGGTATTGTCAGAAAATTTTGGATCTGAGAAGGGCTCCCTTTGGTCGGGGGCCCTTCGTTCGTGTATTGCGCGATTTGATTCGAACGTCGATTCTTCAAAGCTGGAGTTTTACGAGTTTCCGTCATTTGTCGCTACTGTCTCCGATGGACTAGCTCACGTTCTGGTCGGATCTATTGTAAGTGCCGACATCGGCCCTTACCTCGCGTTTGCGTCGAGGCGGCAGGCCACGGGGGTGAACATTTACGTCTCCCCGGCCGCGTTATCCTCGATGTCGGCATCAGCCACGTCCGAGGTCATGGGCGCATTGAGCCTCCAGGGCGAGGGATTTACTATTCCCGTAAAAGTGCTTGGTGTGGATGGGACCAGCCTAATTTCGGTAACGGCTCTTTCGGGACTTAAGGTAGTGGTCCAGGATGAGAGTGCAGGTTTGGAATTTCTCAGCCACCAGGGTGCCTCTGACGCGGTTGATCTGGTATTGGGCTGCGGATGCGAGGTGCTTTTCATCCGTGATCAGATGATTGCGACCTATTTGGGGCTTGAAGTGGCTCGTAGCACTCATTTTGAGGGGAGAGTGGTTTTGGAAATTGGTGTTGGAAGAAATGATCGAATGGCCAAAACCTGGCTGGGCAACTCAAAGAGTCAGACTGAACTTTTGAACGAGAGTATTGGTATCGTAAAACGATTCCGCGTTGCAGCCTCCGAGTTCCATCCACTTGCGAAATTGTCAATCGCGAGGTGGATCAGGCTCGTCTTGAAAGCCAACCCTGGATTAATCGAGGCCAAGCGGGTGGTGCCGATAGAACTGGCGAGAGATGGTACCTGGCCAAATCGAAACCTGTGGTCACTGAAGCCTGCCACGGATCCCAGAGGTGAGGATGGTGATAGTCTCATGTACCGGGGTTTTGATCCGAGTTTTGAGGATGACGGTCTCTCTTTTGCTTTGGCCGCCGGACCTCTAGACGATGAGTACTTGGTCGCGGTGGTTGGTGGCATAGATCTTGGGGCGGTGGCCAAGCTGTATGAAGTCGCAAGATCGCTCCACGGACAGGGCAGGAGGATCAAGGGATCTATCCTGGTGATGGAGGATAGAAATAAGATTTTACCCATAGAGCGTTTAGTGGATCTGGCAAAGTTTGACCTCAGGAGCGCCACAATATTACCGACGTGGAAAGTTATAGACCGTGACTAGGTGGCAAGCAGCGAATTATGTATGACCGACTCTCTGAAATTAACAAAGAATATGAATCCGTAGTCAAGGAATTAGCAGATCCATCAGTCTATGGCGACCAGCGGAGATTGCGGGATTTGAGCCGCAAACATAAAGAGCTCGAAGCGATCGTTGTCTCCTACAAAGCTTTCCTTGATGGACAGAGTGATGTGGATACCTTGAAGGAAATGATCGCAGAATCATCCGGTGAGGACCGTGAACTTGTCAGGGATGAGTTGAATGCCGCCGAGGAAAATCTGGAGCAGCTCAAGAAGAACCTTGAGTTTGCGCTTCTACCCAAGGACGAGAACGATACCAGGAACGTCATTGTCGAAATTCGTGGCGCTGAAGGCGGCGAGGAGGCAAACCTCTTTGCCAAGAGTCTGTTCGACATGTATGTGCATTACGCGGACCGTCAGGGATGGAAATGGGAGTTACTGGGAGCCGATCTGTCGGAAAGAGGCGGTTATACCGACGTGACGTTTTTGGTCAAGGGCGAAGATGCCTGGAGGAAGCTTAAACACGAAGGTGGGCCGCACAGGGTCCAAAGGGTTCCGGTGACTGAATCACAGGGAAGGGTTCATACCTCATCCGCCACAGTGACGATTCTTCCTGAGGCAGAGGAGGTGGACATTCAAATAGATCCAAACGATTTGAAAATTGATGTTTACCGTTCAACCGGGCCAGGTGGCCAGTCGGTCAACACCACTGACTCGGCGGTCCGCATAACCCATTTGCCCACCGGCGTGGTTGTTGCGATGCAGGATGAGAAGAGCCAAATTCAAAACCGAGCAAAAGCTCTACAGGTGTTACGTTCGCGTTTGTTGAAGCTCGAACAGGACAAGCAGTCCGCAGAACTTTCAAGTGCCCGAAAGTCCCAGATCGGCGGGGGTGGAAGGTCAGAGAAGATCAGGACCTATAACTTCAAAGAAAATCGGGTGACTGACCATCGAATCGGTCTAACTCTTTACCGGCTGGACCGCATCTTGCTCGGGGAGCTGGAGGAGATCACGGACGCCCTGTTGCTTGATGAGCGGACGAGGCAGTTAGAGGGCCAAGAGAGCGTCTGATGGCGTGCGGGTCCGCTGAGAGTGAGCTTGTCAGGAAGATCTCGGCTTTATTGGGGAGCCAACAGCTTGCCCAATGGATCGTTGCTGAGGCAAATGACAGAGAGCGTGGCGGATCGCCGGAGAAGGTGGCATTTGAGATAGCCGACCGCTACATTGCCGGCGAACCACTGCAATATATTTTCGGTCACTGGAGCTTTCGAACCCTGGAGCTGAAATGTGATTCGAGGGCTCTAATTCCCAGACCCGAAACGGAGCTACTGGTAGAGCTGGTGAAATCTGAAATTGCCTCCAATCCGGCCATAAAGAAGGTGCTGGAGATTGGAACCGGAACAGGCGCAATTGCTTTGGCGCTTGGCACTGAACTTTCCGGTTTGTATATTATCGCCACTGAAGTATCAAGTGCCGCACTGGAATTGGCCCGGGAAAATCTGGCCGCCCAGGAAAACTTGCTGAGTGAAGTGGAGATGGTCTTTTCCGATCTATTTTCCTCCCTCAGCCGGCACGAAACCTTTGATCTGATTGTTTCAAATCCTCCATACGTCTCAGGTTCGACTCCATTGGATCCGATTGTTGCCAACTTCGAGCCCCACACAGCCCTATTTGGCGGAGAAGATGGCCTTTCGGTCATTCGTGAAATCATTCGGGCAGCGCCGGAAAAACTGAAAGGTCCTGGATCGCATGTAATGATTGAGATCGGTGAAAGCCATGGCCCCGAAGTAACCGGGATGGCGACGCACAACGGTTTTTCCCATGTGAGGATTTTGCCGGACCTCTCTGGACGAGACAGATTTGCTGATCTTGTTTACTAGTACAAGGGCTAAGTTCCCGTGGTGCGGAGCGAACCCGGTCTGAAATCCCCATATCGGGCAACCGGGTACTTGGGGACTGCTAACGGATGACACCTGGTGCCAGACCGTAGCTATGTAATTAAAACCGGGCTTTAGGGAAAGGGACCGGACAATTCTTGGCGGGTATGAATTGTCCGGTCCCAGTGTGTGTGGGGAACCTAATCTAATTTCGAGCTAATGGTTGGTGTGGTTCGTGTTCCCTAAGCCGTTATCTCCAACAATTCGGCTGAACGAATTTACCGAACCACTTCCCAGGTTATTTGAAATACGGGAGTTCGATGATTGATATTCCGGTGTGGGATTCGAGCCAGCGACAGTTGTCGTGGTGGAGCTGAAAAATAATGAATGTGAATTTCCATTCTGGCCTTTTATTGACTTGCCGGCCACACTAGTGGAATCTGGCGCATGTCGATTAGCCGGAAGATTGTTGTTTGAGCAAAGTTGTGCGACCGTTTCACCCTTTTGTTTGGCGGCAATCTGGAGTCTTTGATATTCCACGGAATGCGTGAATCCGGAAGTTACTTTCGTTGTCGTAGTTGCCGCCGCCGTGGTGGTTGTTACCGAGGACGTAGTTGTGGTGCCGTCGGTGGTGGTGGTGCTGTTCACGCTGTTGGAGGAGGTCGACTCAACAAATGCCGTACAGAGGCCCAAAAGGCTGTTGCCGCTCGCCAGACCATTATCGGTGCCGTTGATCACATCATTGCGGCTACCTGAAGTGCCAGAACTATTAGATGAGGTTTGATTGGGCAAAGTTACATTAGAAGAGCGGGACCGCGAACCTGAGTCAGAAGTATTTGGCACCGAGATGCCCACTTTCGCCAGGCCGCTTGACAAAGGTGTTTGGAAGGTTCTGGGAAGATCGCCGTGGTAGGCGGCTACAGCTGTACCGGTAAGAGCAGTCGCGGCAATCAGCACTCCTGCCACTTTTGCTGGCATAAAGTTGCTCCTTAACCGCCGTTCGGCCTGGTGGTCTATCGATCTGACAGGTGCCTTTCCGAGAGCCTGTTTAAAGTTTTGAAGGACAGTGTTTTCGGTGGCTAGTTCCTCGACGGTTGCTGCCATTTTTGCGTTGCTAATGAGATTAGCCAAATGGGCTAACGCCCCGGATGCCTGCAGAGGATCGATCTTGCCTTGGAGCAATTGTTCTATCTGTTGTTCTGAAAGGGGTTCGTCGCTCATGTCGAAGGTGTAATCGTTATTTTGGCCCATTATGTTACAACTTTTCCCTTGAATCTCTTTAGCAGCGTGTTTATTGCCCTGTGCTGGATCACCCTGACTGCCTCCGGACTCTTTTCCACTATGTGCGCAACTTCTTCTACACTGAGGTCTGCGACGACGCGCAATAAAAGTACTTCTGCATGATGGGGCGGAAGAGTCGCAACGAGAGCTTCAATTGCCTCTTCTGCGGAGAGATTGGCAAGTGCCGGACCGGCGGTAGTGTCCCAGGAGTCAGCATAATTGGTGCTTTGGAAATGCTGCTGCTCCTGCTCTATTGCCTGCTTTGCTTTACCGCTGGCCCGGAAATGGTCAACCACTTTTTTCCTCGAGATCGCGAACATCCAGCTACGGAAGTCGCGCGAGTTTCCGTTGAAATTATCCAGTCCCTTGGCGATTGCAACCCAGGTTTCAGAAGCTACATCTTCGTAGTCGTTTGGGAGACTGTGCCGAAGATAGCGAATCAATTGCGGGTTGAACGAGCGAAATAGCACCACGATCGCAGCCTCGTTACCCGTTTTGGCGCCCTGGATTGCTGCCTCTAAGTCAAGTTCGATTGTCCCACCCACCCCCTGCACCTAGAGTAAGGCCGATTATTGACACGCAAACTCTAACCGCTATATTTCCAGTCTGAACCAATATCGACAACAGCGCACATAATTAATATCTGTTAGTGGCCAAATTGTCCGGGGATTATTATTGGCTAATTGCCTGTAATTTACACAAAACGGCAATCTAGCTAGGGATTTCTATTTTCCAAATTGGTCAAAGTTGACCGGTAGGATGGGCGTGGCTGCACTGAAGATGAGTAAAAAATAATTTTTGTCTTATTTGTAAAAATAATCGCTTTACTTATTGGTGAACTTGTGACTAATCTCTTTATAAGGTTTATACGTATACGGATTAGTTTTGCCGATTTATCGGCGGTGCACTTGGAAGGTAGGCCTGTGAATGGGGAATGATAATGGGGGGTCCAAGGATTCAGTCGTAATCGTTGGTGGTGGAATTGGAGGTCTTGCAACAGCGCTTGTACTTTCCAAGTCGGGCCATAATGTTACGGTGCTTGAAAAGGCGGCGCAATTTGTCGAAATTGGTGCTGGCCTTCAGCTGGCGCCAAATGCCACAAGAGTTTTGACTTCACTCGGTCTAATGGACAAGATTCGCGATGTAGGGGTTTTCCCAAATCGGTTAAGACTGAAGACGGCCCTAACTGATGAGGATCTTACTTCTCTTGACTTAGGCGAGGGGTTCATTCAAAGATATGGTGCGCCATATGTGGTCATGCACCGTAATGACCTGTTGAGGATTCTTCTCGAGGGTTGCCAGGCTCAGCCGTCAGTCGAGTTGCTACCAGGCAAAGAGATAAAGTCGGTGGCAAATGAGGGGGATGGCGTTGTCGCCGAATGTGCTGACGGATCTGTTTATCGGGGGCAGGTATTGATCGGAGCCGACGGGCTCTGGTCGACAGTTCGAAAGAAGTTGAGTGATGATGTGCCTGTTTGTTCAGGTTATGTTTCGTATCGGGGGACTGTTCCAACGGACAAAGCTACCGCGCACGCACCCTTAGATGAAGTTGTGGCTTGGATCGGTCCAGGTCTTCATTATGTCCAGTACCCGCTCCGATCAGGAAATCTCTATAACCAAGTGGCAGTTTTCAGAAGCGATCAGTATCTCCAGGGTAAGGAAGATTGGGGTAACTCAGATGAACTGGAGGAAAAGTTTTCCGTAACCTGCGAACACATCCGAAAAGCAATGCCACTTCTGGGACGTGACCACCGGTGGCCAATGTATGACCGTGAGCCGATCGACCGTTGGACAAAAGGCAACTTTACTCTTTTGGGAGATGCCGCCCATCCGATGCTTCAGTATCTTGCACAAGGGGCATGCCAGGCGATTGAAGACGCGAATGCCATTGGAGAGGCATTGACAAGAATGCCAGGAAATGTGAATAAAGCCCTTACCATGTATGAGCAAGCGCGGACCCTACGTACGGCAAGGGTCCAGAGAAATGCCAGGCTCTGGGGGGATATGTGGCATATCGATGGAGCGGGACGCCTGATGAGAGACGAACTATTTTCGAGTCGGGCCCTCGATGATCACTCACATATCGACTGGCTTTACGGAAAGCGCGATCCTTTGGTTATGAGTGATTGAACCATTATTGGGTACCGAATGGATCTCCGTGATGTCTGCGGAGTCATGACCCGGGGCCTGTAGCTGCAATCGTGCAGTGGAATTATGGGTTACAAGGCAAAATAAGGTTGATTGTTGAGATTGTCAGTTTGGATCGCTGCCGAGTAACTTGCAGAAGATCCTCCAAACGGGGGTTGGTCGATTTTGATATCTGATCTAACAAGGGGAGTCACAGAGGAGGAACCTGACGACTTAGCGTTAGGCGACGAGTCTTGTCACCAGCAGGTAGCGTCAATTCAAGATGATGTTGGATTTGATCTCACCAATGCCCCCGGACATCTGATAAGAAGGGCCCAGCAGGTCCATACGTCTGTGTGGACAGAGGTAGTTGGTGAAGAACTGACCAGTTCCCAGTTTGCGGTACTGAACGTTTTATATGACAAGCCAGATATCGATCAGACCACCTTGAGCCAATTAGCATCTCTCGATACGTCAACTTGCCAAGACATAGTGGCACGTCTAAAGCTGAAGGGACTTGTCGAAAGAGTAAGAGATATTAGCGATGGCAGGAGGTGGCGTTTACGTCTCAGCGAAAATGGCAGGCAGACCAGGGCAATGGTTGTTCCGAAGGTGATCGAGGTTGGCGAGATCCTATTTGGTGCTATGAGTCTCGCAGATCGAGCTGATTTTGCCCGCTTGCTATTCGATGTGACAAGACGGGGAGACAGGGGGCAGTAACGTTGAATTCCGTCAGTTTTTGTGAAGAGAATCAGGAAGTTCTAACTGGATTTTGGAGGAATTTGTGAAGCGAAGATTGACCCTAGCTTGCTGGGACTATGACAGGACGGCTCCATTGGCCGATGGGCGGGTGTCTCCCGAGGGTATTGATCTCAACTATCTGTGTTTGCCTGTTGAGGAGACATTTTTCCGAATGGCACGAAACGGGGAGTTCGATATGTCGGAGATGTCGCTGTCTTCTTATGTCCTAAGTCGCAATACTTCAGACCGTTTCGTCGCGATTCCTGTGTTTCCATCCCGTGCTTTTAGACACTCGGGGATATATGTCAATACCAAAAGCGGAATTACCAAACCCGCCGATTTGATAGGCAAGGTAGTAGGTGTTCCGGAATATCAGGTAACTGCAGCCGTGTGGATCAGGGGAATGCTCGAGGATCATTATGGAGTACCAGTAAGTTCGGTAAGTTACCGAACCGGCGGTCTTCATGATCCCGGACGCTACGAAAAGATTCATATCCAGCCAGAAGGTGTAGAGATTATTCCGATTCCCACTGATCGAACATTGTCGGATATGTTATTGAGCGGTGAAATAGCCGCTCTTTACAGCCCCAGGTCGCCGGCACCGTTTTTAGAGAAGAATCCGGGAGTGGCCCGACTTTGGGGAGATTCTCCACAGGCGGAGATCGATTATTTTCAAGCTACGCGCATTTTCCCTATCATGCACACCGTCATAATCAGACGGGATGTCTACGAAAGTGACAAATGGATTGCAGGTTCGATGTACAAGGCGTTCCTCGAGGCCAAATCGCTGCTTAGCCGCCGTCTTGAAGAAAGCGCAGCGTTCATCCATATGCTGCCTTGGAGCATCCAGCATATCCAGATGACCAAGGAGATTATGGGTGACGATTTCTGGCCCTACGGGATAGAGGCGAACCGGCATGTTTTGGAAGTGTTTTTGAAATATTCTTACGAGCAGGGTCTGGCCAAGAAAAGGTTTGAAGTGGAGGAGCTTTTCGCTCCGGAAACTCACGAACTGGTCCTCATCTGATTCAGGCAAAATGATCGTGTTGTGAATTAGGCGTGGATTATAAAGGAAATGGGGGTTCAATTGCGGTTGGTTAGCTTCGGGGGAAGTGGGTCAAGAGCTGGCGTTGTTTGCCGTGATGGAACGATAATAGACGTCTCAGATTTCATATCTGGCGGTAGAGGTGAAATCTCCGGGGCGCTTAGGAGGATTATCGAGAATTGGAGTGAGCTCGACCCGAAATTACGTGAATTGGAATCAATGGGTGGCGGGCAAAGATTTGGCTCGGTTGTTCTATCTCCGCCCATCAGCGATCCGACTAAAATCGTTGCTGCACCGGTGAATTATATCGACCATATGGAGGAAATGCACCAGCTCAGCCACATCGACTCCCTAGGTGTTTTTCTCAAGGCGCCTTCGTCATTAATTGGCCATGGCGGCACAGTACGCCTTCCGTACCACAACAGACGTTTTGATCAGGAAGGGGAGCTCTGTTTCGTGGTCGGAAAGGTTGCCCGCCACGTTAAGGTGGAGGAGGCTGGCGATTACATTTTCGGATACAGCGTACTTCTGGACATCACCATGCGTGGCGGTGAGGACCGGTCAACCAGGAAGTCGTTCGACACGTTCACCCCTATGGGACCTTGGATTGTCACCGCGGACGAGGTCGGTGCGATTGATGACCTGGAGCTTCGCTGCTGGGTTAATGGTGACCTTAGACAAAATGCCAAAATATCCGATTTGATCTGGGGAGTACCGGAGCTCCTAGCCTATGTCTCCTCAGTGATGACGTTATATCCGGGTGACGTTATCTCGACCGGAACCCCCAAAGGCGTTGGGCCAATTGGAAATGGCGATGAAATAGTTGCCGAGGTTTCTCAGATTGGCAGACTGAGCGTAACTGTAAGTAACGATGGGGCGACATTTTCGGTGACCAGAGGCGGAACTACCGGTCCGGTGCCGCCCACTGACGAAGAGAT
>JABEUP010000107.1 GCA_013044365.1 Acidimicrobiaceae bacterium | reverse complement strand
CGAACAGCACTGGATTACTCTGTCCAGGCTCCTGAGAGGTTTTAAAGTGCCTGGCTCAAGCGATACGGGACTGTTTGAGTTTAGCGAGCGTGAAGTATCAGTGGAAATGTTGTCAAGCAAGACCCCTGTTGCGGCCAAACGTCGGATTCTGGATGAATTGAGCAGTGGTGGAATCGACATTATTGTCGGTACGCATTCTCTGATTTCAGATGGGGTGATGTTCCATGCGCTTGGTGCCGTAGTTGTTGACGAACAGCACAGGTTCGGAGTCGAACAGCGTGCAGTGCTGAGAGAGCGGGCCCGGTCCGGTCATGGTTTAGATCCGGATGTGCTGGTAATGACGGCGACGCCGATTCCTCGTACGGCTGCAATGACTGTGTTTGGGGATCTGGACCTCACGGTTCTAAACGAACTGCCGCCTGGACGGACACCGATCCATACGCGCTGGGCCAAGACGGACGACGAGTACAAAATGGTTTTTGGGCGGGTTCGTTCCGAAGTCGCGAACGGTCATCAGGCTTACGTAGTTTGTCCGTTGGTAGAGGGTTCCGAACGCGTGATAGCAAAGTCCGCCAAAGAGGAGTTTGAGCGGCTTCAAGCCAACGAATTACAAGGTCTCAGGCTTGGTCTGCTGCACGGACAGATGCCTCCGAAGGAGAAAGAGGCAGTAATGGAGCAATTCCGTTCTCACGATTTGGATGTATTGGTTGCGACTACAGTCGTCGAGGTAGGTGTCGACGTGGGGAATGCGACGGTGATGGTAATCGAGAATGCGGATCGTTTTGGCATAGCTCAGCTTCATCAATTAAGGGGCAGAGTGGGCCGCGGTAACCAAAAGAGTTACTGCTATTTGATTTCTTTGTCAGAGCCCGAAATTTCTAATCCCCGGCTTGAGGCCATGGTGGCGTCAACCGACGGCTTTTACCTTGCTGAAAGGGATCTTGAACTCAGGGGTGAGGGAACCATACTGGGGCGCCGCCAAAAAGGCAGAAGTGACCTAAAGCTTGCCTCTTTGGCCAGGGATAGAGATTTGGTGGCTTTAGCTCAGGTGATAGCAAAAGACCTGGTGGGCGATGATCCCGGGATGAAGGGCTATCCTCGCCTGGCAAATGAAATTATGGCATTTCAAGATCCGCTGGAAAGCGAGTTCCTCTTCCTCGGTTGAACCTGCGTGCTTCCAACGGGTGGGCATCCTGCGTTTAATTCGTATAAGCCCTTCGGCGGATAGATGGTACCGCGAGAAGAGATCTGTTGAGTTTTTGGTTTTTCGGTGTGTGCGATACATTTTTGCTAAGTTTGATTCTGTGCGGGTACTTACAGGAGCTAATAAGAGTCGGAAGCTACTGTCCAGTGTTTCTGAAGCTACCAGGCCTACTTCATCAAGGGTCAGGAAGTCTATATTTGACATTCTGTGGTCGAGGGTGGGTATAGATGAAAAGTCGGTTCTCGATCTGTTTGCGGGAACGGGATCACTCGGTATCGAGGCTCTGTCAAGGGGCGCCAGTAAGGCCTGGTTTGTCGATCAGTCGAGGTCGGCAATCAAAGTTGTGAAGGAAAATCTTTTGCGACTTGGTGTCGATCCAATGCGGTACAAAGTCGTTACCTCGACATATAACAGTTTTTTGGATGGTTACCAGGGCGAAAGGTTTGATATCGCATTTCTTGATCCGCCTTATGCCTTTACCAATTGGGATGGTCTGCTGGAAAAGGTTCCCGCAGCTATCATGGTGTGCGAAACTGGGAATCCGATCCAGCCACCATCAGGATTCGAGAAATTGTTGGAGCGGAAGTATGGAACTACAGTGGTGACGCTGGTTTCAGGTTCAAGTTCTGGTATTTGAGAAAGGTACTGTGAGTTAGTTGATAGTCGCTCTTTTCCCCGGTTCGTTTGATCCATTCCACAACGGCCATTTAGAGATAGTTGAGAGGGCATCCCAACTATTCGATAAAGTGGTAGTCGCGGCCATGCGAAATCCGCAGAAAGCGGGTCCTCTTTTTTCTCTGGAGGAGCGTGAGGTGATGATTGAGAAGAGTGTGGCCCATATCGGCAATGTCGAGATAGTGGGGCTTTCCACGTTGGTGGTTACTTTGGCAAACGAGCTTGGAGCTTCGGTAATTATTCGGGGACTGCGTGCGGTCTCGGATTTTGAAAACGAGCTTCAAATGGCGCAGATGAACAGAGAGCTTTCAGGTATAGATACAGTATTTATACCCACTAGTGCTGAGTTTTCATTTTTGGCCTCCCGGTTGCTAAGGGAGGTTTGGCATTACGGAGGAGATGTTTCCTCGATGGTTCCATATCCGGTAGCGATGGCTCTCGCCGAGAGTGCCCGCTAGTCGGTATTCTGGCACTAGATATCAACTTAGGCGGACAACAGTGGACGACAACGAGTATTCAGACCAAAGGATAACCCTTGAGGAAGCACTTTCGGCAATTGCTGAGTTAGTGGAAAACGCCAAAGCGATGCCATTATCTGCATCAGTGTTGGTGCCACGCGATGAGATTCTCTTTCTTGTGGATGCTGCCCTGGAGGCACTGCCCATTGAAATTCGCAACGCACAGCTGGTTGTTAGGGAGAGGCATGATATTGCTGACAAGGCCCGTTTCGAAGCCGACGAGATAATTGCCGTTGCCACTGCTAAAGCGGAACGGCTGGTTGCGCGTGCAGAGATCATGCGGCAGGCAACTCAGAGTTCAAACAGATTGGTTCAGGAGGCCAAAGAAGAGGCGGCACGTTTGAAATACGCTGCCCTGGATTATGTTGATCAGAAGTTGGCTGGTTTCGAAATTGAACTGGAAGCGATAGAGAAATCCGTAAAGGCAGGCAGGCAAAAGCTTATCCCTTCTCTGAATGAGCCTTTTGATCCAAATGATCCTCTTGGGGAGTCCAGGGAAGGGGAAAGAAACCCTTTTTTTGATCAGGATTTTGAATGAGTTCAAAATATCCGTTCGCCATTGGAGTAACAAGATTACGCAAGGAACCTGCCTGGGTCATGAATTTTGACCTAAGCGGTGCCATCGCCGATCTTAAGGTCGCCTCCTCGTACGTGATGGACGATCAGTTGATAGACGTGGCAGGTACTGCTGAGTGGGTCCATGGTGGGATACTGATAACTGGTAAAATATCAACCCAATGGGAGGGTGAGTGTCGGCGGTGCTTAGGACCGACATCTGGGTCGCTGCAGATCTCGTTCCGCGAGCTTTATGAACGGGTTGAACCCGGAGGTGAACTTGCGGGCGAGGGCGACACCTATCCTTATTCCGGAGATATTATCGATGTGGGGGAGATGGTAAAGGATCAGGTTCTTCTTGAGCTACCGTTAGCCCCGTTATGCAAAGACGAATGCAAGGGGTTGTGTGTAAGTTGCGGTTCTGATCAGAATCTTGGTGATTGCGGCTGCGTTGAAACCGAAATCGATCCAAGATGGCAAGCACTCGACATTTTGGTGGATAAAGACCGATAGGATATAGCTTTGGTAATTCTCGGATCGCCTAGGCGATTCCAAATGTGGGCAAGACAGTTTTAGAGCCTATAATATGTCGGTCAAATTCCGAGAATTTATTGGATCGAAAAATTTTTGAGAGAGAGAAAAAGATGGCAGTTCCTAAGCGGAAAACTTCAAAGGCTAAAACCAGATCGAAGAGAGCTTCGGCTTGGTCTTTGAAGCTTCCAGCACGAAGTGTTTGTCCTCAATGTAATTCTTCTAAGCAGCCGCACGTAGTTTGTCCTGCCTGCGGATGGTACCACGGCCGTCAGGCCATTCAAGTAGGGTAGCAGTGCTACCAATAGCGCTGGACGTCGAGGGTGGAGACAATGCCCCTGACGTAGTCATCGAGGGCGCGCGAAGGGCTCGCGACGAGCTTTCAGTACCAATAATCATGGTTGGAAGAGCCGATACAATCGAGAAGTTACACGATTTTGAGGTGCTCGAAGCTTCCGAAGTGATTGCCATGGATGAAGATCCTGCGTCGTCAGTTCGTTCAAGGCGGGATTCATCCCTTGTCAGATGCGCGGAGCTGGTGAGGGATAAAAAGGCGTCAGCTATGGTGTCTGCAGGTAACACCGGAGCAGCCATGGCTTCCGCGTTGCTCAAGATGGGACGGATCCATGGCGTGGCCAGACCTGCTATTGCCACGACGATTCCTGTTCCAGGGTCAACCCCTACAGTTCTCCTTGATTCAGGTGCCAACTCGGAGTGCCTGCCTTCCTGGCTGGCCCAGTTTGGCCAAATGGGGTCGATTTTTGCTCGAGAAGCCTTTGACATTGCCGATCCCAAAGTTGGCATAATGTCGATCGGAGAGGAAAAATCCAAGGGCAACACATTGGTAAAAGAGGCTCACCAATTGCTCGACAAAGTCCGGGGAATCACCTTTATCGGCAACGTGGAGGGTAGAGACGTCATGTCTGACCGGGTAGATGTGGTCGTTACTGACGGATTTACCGGAAATGTAGTGCTCAAGACACTTGAAGGCGGTGTGCGGGCAGTGGCAAAAGCGGTCATTGGCGCATTGCGGAGCGGCGACGATGGGGAAAAAGTATTTGAAACTGCCTTTCCCAAGCTGCTAAACCTTTGGTCTGAGCTCGATCCGGATTCCTACGGAGGCGCCATGTTGTTAGGGGTTAACGGCGTGTGTGTCATTTCTCACGGGTCATCATCCGCAAATGCGATTTTCCATGCAATCAGGACAACTTCCGTTTTGGTTCGACACGACCTGGTAGATAAGCTTTCTGCTGGAATTGCGGCAGCTTCCGCAGACTTAGCGTAGCGCATATCCGGAAATGGTCATGTTTTTTGCAGTATGCATGCAATTATGTCATGGGCGGGGGATTGTTAAAGTATTGGGTGTGATGTGGTCTTTTTAATATATTGTTTCGGAAGCCTTACGTCTGGGAGTAGATAATTGAATCGCAACCAAGTTTTGGAAATCATTAGGAACCATCTTGCGGATATTTTAGAGATTGATCCTTCGGGTATTGGTGAAACAAGTTCTTTTACTGACGATCTTAATGCAGACTCTCTTGCTTTAATCGAATTAGTAGAAGCTATTGAAGAGGAGTTTTCTTCGCAAGGCAACTCTTTCAGAATCGAAGATGAGGATCTTGAAGAACTTAAGACAGTGCGCGACGCGGTCGATTATGTGGTGGAGAAACTCAATATTGAGTAGTTTGGGAATCATTTCCCAACAAGTTGCCAGTACGGATAGATTGATCAGGACGATTCGTGTCTGATGGTCTTTCTGACGGAGTCCAGGCTCAGTCCGATCGGGCTCTAGCCGATTTGATTCATCGGCTGGAAATTGATGGTATTTCCAAGTCTGGAATGACCCAAGCGGTTACACATCGTTCCTATTGCGCGGAACATCCCGGCACCGCTTCGAATGAGCGACTTGAATTTCTCGGTGACTCTATTCTCGGACTTGTCGTGGGTAAATATATTTTTGAGACATTTTCTGCTTTCGAAGAAGGTGAATTGACCAAACTGAGGGCCGCGGTGGTGAGTTCACACAATCTGTCAAAGGTTGCTCGGTCCATCGGACTCGGTCAGATTCTGCTACTTGGGCGAGGAGAAGAAGCGTCGGGGGGACGTGAGAAGAACTCCATTTTGTCTGACACGTTAGAAGCGGTGATGGGTATCGTATATTTGGAACTTGGATTTTCAGCGTCTCAGCGTTTGATTCTCTCCCTTATTATGCCGGAGATTGAGGCTCATGCACATGGGCCGGGTTATTCAGATTTCAAGTCCCGTTTGCAGGAGTTGTTGGCACAGATTTCAATGCCGCCGCCGGTTTACGATGTCGGCTGGAGTGGTCCCGACCACGCGAGGTTATTTGAGGCTGTGGTTAGTGTGGACGGCAGAATTTTAGGCAGCGGCACCGGATCATCTAAAAAGCTTTCCGAGCAACGTGCTGCTGAGAACGCTCTCGATTTTCTCGCGACGGCTAACGGAAATTATTCAGACCAGGGGAAATAGGCAAGGTTGATGCCCGAGCTCCCCGAAGTTGAAACCCTGAGGCGTGATCTTTTCACCGTTATGGTTGGCAAGTCAATTAGGTACGCATCCGCGTTAAACCGCAGGTCAATAAGGGCCCATTCCACATTTGCTGATTTTGAGGAGCCGCTAAGCGGAACTCTGGTAAAAGACATTGGTAGGAAGGGAAAGTTTCTGTCAATCACCCTGGAATCTGATCGCCAATCAGAATTCGCGATGGTAGCTCACATGGGTATGAGCGGGCAAATGCGTCATTTTGCCAATCATGAAGAAGTTCCCAAGCATACGCATGTGCTGTTCGAGCTCACGGACAGCTCGTTGATTGCCTTCATAGATCCCCGTACTTTTGGCCAGCTTTATCTAGACGAGCTGGACTCTTCTGGACTTGCAGTCACGTTGTCACGTTTAGGTGCTGATCCGATCAGCCAGCCTGAATTACTAGG
This sequence comes from Acidimicrobiaceae bacterium, assembly GCA_013044365.1. Lineage (GTDB taxonomy): Bacteria > Actinomycetota > Acidimicrobiia > Acidimicrobiales > Acidimicrobiaceae > SCQM01. The sequence continues at coordinate 5,284 of JABEUP010000107.1, read as the reverse complement.
CCGGGCACTTGCTCAGTGTGCGACAAGTGGAGTGGGCATCAAGTGGCTACTTCTTGATCAATCGCGTATATGTGGAATAGGTAACATGTATGCCGACGAGATTTTGTTCCGTGCCGGAATCAGATTTGATCGCCCGGGAAGATCTTTAGATAAGGAAGAATTGTCTAAATTGGCACGGGCGATTCCCGAGGTATTAAACGAGGCAATCGTGCTGAGAGGATCGAGTCTCAAGGATTTGCAGTATCGTGACGTTGTGGGTGGGATTGGCGGATTTCAGACAATGCATTTGGCATATGGTCGGGAGGGACTTGATTGTATGCGTTGCAATGGCATTATAGAAAGAATATTTTCTAAAGGCCGTTCCTCTTACCTTTGCAGCTCTTGCCAAAGGTAATTTCAGGTAGTCTTTTGTAACCGATGCAACCAGCCGATACGTTTGTAAGGAGAGTTCTGGGTGTTTCTGCGCTCCCTGACAATTAAGGGATTTAAGTCGTTCGCCGATCCTGTCACAATCGATCTTTCACCTGGTGTATCGGTAATAGTCGGTCCCAATGGATCGGGAAAATCTAATATTGCGGATGCAATTTCGTGGGTGCTTGGGGCCCAGGGTCCCAAAACAGTTCGGTCTTCGAAGATGGACGAAGTAATTTTTGCCGGAGCTGGGCGGAGGGGACCTCTCGGAAGAGCCGAGGTTTCAATTGTCATTGATAATTCAGACCGTGGGCTGGAACTGGATTTGTCAGAAGTGAATATTACCAGGACCTTGTTCAGATCTGGTGAGAGTGAGTATTATCTAAACGGCAATCCCTGCCGGCTTATGGATCTTCAGGATCTGTTGTCAGACGCAGGAGTAGGCCGTCAGCAGCACGTCATAATTTCTCAGGGCCAGCTCGATCTTATTCTGAGCGCCAAATCTGAAGAGCGCAGGGCTGTCGTTGAAGAGTCGGCTGGTATTACAAAATTCAAGAAGAGGCGCGAGCGCACCGAGAGGCGCCTGGAAGCTATGGAAGGTGATCTGCTGCGGGCGGAAGATCTTGTCCGCGAAGTCAGGAGGCAGATCAGGCCTTTGGCTCAGCAGGCCGCAAAGGCTAAGCGCCAACTCGAGCTCAGGGATCGTCATACTCTCCTGAAGCGGTATATTGCCGGATCGGAAATGAGGGCACTCGAAAGTGTCGCCGAGGCTGCGGCAAAGGAGCAATTGGAAAGCGAACTGGCTGTTCTTGAAATTCAAAATGAGATTTACCGCGTTGACCAGGCTATAACCGCCTGGGAAGGTGAAAGGCCCGTGGTCGGAGCCGATGACTTATTTGATTCCGTGACTCGCTCTGAAGCGCTCACGGAGCGACTGAGATCAACTGTCACTCTCGCCAAGCAAAAGAGGCAGACCTTGGCAGATCGACTGAGAGCCAATGACAGATCTACGGTCATCGAGTCGCTTCGAGATGAGCTGACAGGCGTGAGTACTGAACTTTCAGATATCGAGGGTCAAATTGTCGAACTCGCATCCAATTTGGAAAAGCTTGAGTCGGACGAGGCACGATTCAAATTGGAGGAAACCCCTGAGATCACCGATTTGCTGCAGGAGCTAAACGATAGATTTAGTGAGCTAACGAGTGAAAATGGCTTGTTGGAGTCCAGGAGAAGCACTCTTGCCGAAACTGTGGTCAGGATCAGAAGCCAGAAAGAGGGGTTGGAATCGAGAAAATCACGCTTCCATGGCCAGCTTGCCGCCAAGAGATCAGAACTCAATGACGTCAATGTGCGAATCAGTGAGTTGAGCGAACAATTGGAGCAAAAGTCTTCACAGTATGCGCTCGGATTGAAGGAGGAGAAGTCCCTTCGGCAGCAGTTGGATGAGGTGGAAGTCCAGTACTCTGGTTACCAGCTTGAGGTTAATTCGCTGATGGCGAAGGTTGCGGCTTACGAGGCGGCTATCGAGGAGGGACGATCTAAGACTCAAGCCAAGGCATTGGCGCAGCTCTCAGGATTTTTGGGGGCACTTGTTGATGTGATCGATATAAACAGCGGCTATGAGAGCGCATTCGCGGCGGCAGTCCAGAATCTTGTCTCATCAGTACTTACCAAAGATCAGAAGTCGGCCTTAGCAGCACTTATATATCTGAAGTCGCATAATCTTCACGGGTCAGTTATTTCGGTCAGCCAATACGCGCGTAACGCTACCGTGGATGTTGAACTCCCGGGTTTACCGTTTATTTCATTGCGTTCACAGGTTTCAACTTCGGGCATCGAACTTTCAAACTTCTTCGATTTGATCTTGTTAAACACTTTTGTAGTGCCGGGTTCACTGGATGAGGCGATCGATTACCACCGCAAATTTCCACAGCTAATATTCGTCACTCTCGATGGCGAGCGATTGGGTCCTGACGGCCTGTGGACTGCATCGAAGCCAATGCAGGGCACCGGCCTGGCTCTCGAAAGAACCGTCAACGCACTCAAGACAAGTGAGAACGCGTTCTATGCGTGTGAGGCCGACCTGCATCGTATCAGGGATGTCTCTTCTCTCGCTTCCGCCGCCAGTGATTTGGTCCGCCAAGAAACGGATGGGCTTCGTGAGGAGCTGGCACGCCTTGAAACACTCCCAGAGAGGTTGGTCGCTGACATCGAGGTTGCAATGTCGGAACTCGAAAATCTGCGCCGCGAAGAGGTCGGGCTTAGCCAGCGTGAGGCGGATGCGGCAAGCGAGCTTGACATACTTGGGCCGCAGCTTAGGGAAAACATTGAGATGGTCGATACTGTGCAGTCTCAGATAGCCCTGCTCCGCGAGAAGATGAAGGAGCAGTTTTCCATGAGAAAGGAGCTGGATGGGAGGGGCGTTGACCTCGAGCTGAAGGCGACAAGACTTGAACAGGCCCGAATTGGCCTGGCACGGGAAAGAGAATCGATCAGCTTGAGATTGGCCACTGAAATGGAGGCACAAGAGTCTTCAGTCATTGAACTTTCCGGTTGGAGACGCTCTATCATTGGGCTCGATCACGTAATTTACCGTTCATCCGAACTGGAGATGAGAGCTTCAAATTTGTCGTCACTTGCCAAGGAGGAGCGGGTACGGCTGGTAAACGAGGCGAAATTGAGGTCTGAGCGTCTCGATGAGGCTCGGAGGCGTCGTTCCCGTCTCGAGTCGGATCTGGACGCTAAAAGGGAGGCGCTCCAGATAAACATGATCCGTTCCTCGGAAACTAAGGTTCGATTGGAAACCATGGGGGAACGTATCCGCCGTGAACTTGGAATTGAGACGGAGATTGCGAAAAGTACTCCCATTCCCGAAGGGGTATCTCCGACACAGGCTGAATACGTATTGAAACAGGTTGAGGAGGGACTGTCAGATTTGGGACCGATCAATGAACTCGCTGAGATTGAGCTTGCAGAGTTGACGGAGAAATCCAAGTTTCTGGAATTGCAACTGGAGGACATTCGAACTTCAAGACGCGATTTGGGCAAGGTGATAAGGTCTATTGACGCTGAAATGCTCCAGGTCTTTCACAGCGCATTCAACGATGTAGCGGACAAGTTTTCCCGAGTATTCGAGCAGCTTTTTCAAGGCGGGAAAGGTCGACTGATCCTGACCCAGGAAGACGATCCGCTTCAGTCCGGTCTGGAAATCGAGGTGAGTCTTCCTGGAAAGAGCGTGAAGAAACTGTCACTTCTGTCTGGAGGTGAACGCTCCCTGATCGCCCTGGCATTTTTATTTTCAATATTTGAGGCGCGTCCATCGCCTTTTTATATTCTCGATGAGGTAGAGGCTGCGCTGGACGATATAAATCTGAATAGATTCCTGAAACTCATCACATCTTTCGGCAAGACGTCGCAGTTGCTGATTATTTCTCATCAGAAGCGGACGATGGAAGTGGCTGATTTGCTTTATGGTGTCACAATGCCTGAAGGCGGCTCGACAAAAGTTGTGTCACAACGAATGTCCCGAGTGGCTAAAAATGCCATATAAAAGGTATTGTCTCCGGTTTGTTCGTCGGATCGACTTCGGAGCGCGAATTTCTCCCGTGAGCGAGGGATTGGTACCTATGTCTAGGCTGGCTTAGCGATGATAACTGTAATTGTGGCGGTAGCTGTTGTTCTGATAATAATTACATCTACCGTTTACCTTGGCATTAGACGGGGTAGACCAAAAGATGTTTCCGGCCATGTAAGGTCTACCGGTGTTCCCCCGAACTCTGTTGAAGTTCCCGGAGGATTTCGATTCCCTGAGACTGGTGAGCAGTCGGTCGAGGTTCCGGTCATTCCGGGAGATTTGAAAACGGGAGTTCGAAGAGCGCGGATTGCTTTCAGCAGACTGTTTGGCAATATCCTGGGCAGCGACGGAGCAAGCCAGCAGCTCTGGGATGAGCTTGAAGAGACGCTACTGCTCTCTGATCTTGGTATGGACCTGACAACCAAAGTCATCGAGGGTGCCAGGTATACCATGGAGACAGGGGGAAACAAAAACGGAACTGGCATGGCGAATGCTGTCAGGACCCAACTTAGGGACCTCTTCGTTGAAGGGAACCGGGACTTGACCTATGCGGACCAGTCTCCAACAGTATGGCTTATCGTAGGGGTCAATGGAGTGGGGAAGACGACCTCGATTGGCAAGCTCGCCGCAATGGCATCGGCAGATGGCAGGAAGGTCGTCCTAGCTGCAGGCGATACATTCCGGGCGGCAGCAGCAGACCAATTGCAATTATGGGCTGAGCGTACCGGAGCTGACATAGTCCGTTCCATTCCTGGTGCTGATCCATCTTCAGTCGTATTTGATTCTATACAGAGGGCGGCCGCCCGCGGATTCGATTTGGTCATTGGAGACACTGCTGGCAGATTGCACACCAAGTCAAACCTCATGGATGAATTGCGAAAGCTTAGGAGAACTGCCGATAAAGAGCCTGGTCGACTAATGGAAGTACTGCTGGTTTTGGATGCCACTACTGGTCAGAACGGATTGGTCCAGGCAAGGGAGTTTGCGAAAGCGGCCGGAATAACCGGAGTTATTCTTACTAAACTTGATGGTTCCGCCAAGGGGGGAATTGCATTGGCGGTCGAGGCTGATTTGGGAGTTCCTATCAAATTAGTGGGAGTGGGAGAAAAAGTGACCGATCTGATCGTCTTCTCTCCCGACGAATTTCTCGATGCTCTGCTTGAGGCTGACTATCCAGGTGGGAATTAATATGAAAATTAGGGTGCATAGTAATGTTCGATAACCTGACAGACCGCTTTGAGGAGATTTTTTCGCGAATTCGTGGAAAGGGAAGACTCAGTGAAGCTGAGGTTGATGCGG
>JABEUP010000106.1 GCA_013044365.1 Acidimicrobiaceae bacterium | reverse complement strand
GGCGGAATCGGACGTCCTGTTGCCGACATCGGTGGTCGCACAGCCCGGGTCGAATCCTTCGCGGTGCCATGCCCCGTACCGGTACTTGAATTACTTACCCCATTAACACTGCGCTGATCGGTAGGACGCTCATTGGACCTGTTCCGGTCGCTTCCTCTTTCAGCACGGTCTCTATCATTACGTTGTCCCTCGGGTCGCGGGCCGATTCTAGGGGCCTGGGATGGCTGACCCTGTAATGGTTTAGGCGGCACTGGAGCAGGCCTGCGTACTTGATTAGCACCTGAATCATTTAGTCGTGGCTGTTTTGAAGCATCTGAAGCCTCAGGTCTTTCTGAAACAGACCTCTGATGATGAGGAACACCCTCTGGAATCTTACCCTCCGCTTTAGCGGGAGATCCCGAAACAACTGTAGTGGCGCTAGATGTTCTTGGTTGTGACACGGCAGATGAATCCTGCTTTTTTGGCGGCTCCGTGGGTTCTTCCTGGGGCTGCTCTGCGCGGACCATCCCCTCACGTTCGGCTTTTCTCCGCGCTCGATCTGCCTGCGCATCCTCGATGCTTGAAGAGTGGCTCTTAACACCAATCCCAAGCGCAACGCAAAGATCTAAAGCCTCCTTATTGGTTAGTCCTAGCTCCTTCGCTAGCTCATAAACCCTGATTCTCTTAGCCAACCTCTAACTCAGTCCTCTCCTTGGCCATAAAACAGCCATGACATCTTGACACCCAGACTTACCACAAACCAAACCACACTATGACAATGCATAGAAAATACAAATTTACCGTGGTGAATATACCAACAACCGAAACTTCCGAATATCTATCCTAGAAGCCCAGCACCTCACATATGCTTGATAATTGCTTTTGCCCATCCGGCAGTGATTTGACTCTCAGAGCCCGCTCGAGTTTTCCCTTTGTCATCGCGTCCTTGAAACAGCTTTTGTCTCTGCAGATCCAAGTTCCACGACCCTTGGAATCAGCAGAAATTCTTAGTTGGCCGTCACTCTGACAAACTCTTACCATCTCGTTTGCTGACCGTTTTGTGCGGCACCCGATACAAGTTCGCTCCGGTATCACCAGATTAAACCTAATCCTGATCAGCCTGGTAATCAGAAGCTGTTATCTCCTCTCCGCCTTCTGCAGGATGCCAAACCAGTTCGCCCGAGCCGTTGTCCACCCATTCACCTTCCGCCCATTCCTGAGCATAGCCACTATCCTCAGCGGCAATTTCGCTCTCTGACTTGATGTCAATCCGCCATCCGGTCAAACGCGCGGCCAGACGGGCATTCTGGCCCTCTTTCCCTATTGCGAGTGAGAGCTGGTAGTCATCCACAATGACAGTGGCGGAGCCACTTACTGTATCAAGCCTTACATCCTTGACCTTTGCAGGCTGAAGTGCCCGCTGCACAAATTCGGCGGGATCCTCAGAAAAAGGAACGATATCAACCTTTTCGCCGCGCAATTCGTTTGTAATCATCCGAACCCGGGCACCCCTTGCGCCTACGCAAGCACCAACCGGGTCGACATTTACGTCGTTCGACCACACAGCTATCTTGGTACGATGGCCCGGCTCCCGGGCCGCCGCTTTAATTTCAACTATTCCAGAGTTGATCTCCGGAACTTCCAGTTCAAACAATCTTTTGATGAGACCGGGATGGGTCCTCGATACTACAATCTGAGGACCTTTGTTGGTCTTTCTTACCTCAACGATGTATGCCTTTACTCTAGCCCCATGTTCATAACGCTCGAATGGAACCTGCTCCTGCTGTGGGAGAAGCGCCTCGACTTTTCCAAGATCCAACAGGGTGTAGCGGTTATCACTTTGCTGAATTATGCCGGTGACAACGTCGCCTTCCCTTCCAACGTACTCCTCGTACTTCAGGTCCCGCTCGGCTTCCCTGATCCTTTGCAGCATGACCTGCTTGGCTGTTTGTGCGGCAATTCGACCGAAGTCCTTAGGAGTATCGTCCCACTCTCTAACGACATTCCCCTCATCATCGAGTTCTTGACCAAATACTCGAATCTCTCCCGTATCGGGATCTATGGTAACGACAGCCTCCTCCGCCGAATCAGGCCGTCTCTTATAGGCAGCCACCAATGCGTTAGCCAGGGAGTCCAAAAGCGTATCCACAGAGATGCCTTTGTCATTGGCGATCATCTGCAGTGCCTCTAGAAAGTCAAAATTTGTCTTGGCCATCACGTCCCTCAGTCTTTCGCTATCTTGTTCGCCGTCAAATTAGTCTTATTGCTTGCCTGCTTGGATCCGCTACCTGATTTAGCCTTGGCGGACTTGGGCGAGCCCCATTCAAATAGTGTGTGCGCTCTTTCAATCTCAATTATCCTGACTTCCATCTCAGGGCCAAGTCCCGCCGAAGGGTCGTCAAGCTGCAACGTTATTGAACCTTCGCCCACACTTTTTATAACTCCGCCAAAGCGTCTAGGCCCGGAATATTCCGGCTTCGTTTTCACAATAACCTTGGAACCGATAAATCTCCTGAAATGAGCTTCAGTCCTAAGAAGCCTTTCAAGACCAGGGCTGGAAACTTCCAAAGTGAACTGCCCCATATCATCGAACTCAACTGAATCATCGATTAATCGCGAGATCAGGTGCGAGGCTTTTGAAACCCGATCCAAGTCGAGAGAGGTTTCACTGTCGAGGGTGACACGCAGAGAACCGCCTTTAAGTTCTATATCTAATATTTCCAGCCCCTGATCAGCCAGTTCTGACTCGGCAACTTCCCTCAACCTGTCCTCGATTTTCTGTGCCAACACTTCCACCTCCTCTAAAATCCATACATCATAGAGATACAAAAGCGCGGGCTAGACGCCCACGCTTTATCAATAGCATTACCAAATGTAACTCTTGGGTCCAGCCTGGAACGACCAGTAAGAGCCTTTGCAATAAGTATAGGCGAAAACTTTACCGATGGAAGTATGAATCGAGCATTAGAAAATCCTACAAATTAAATACTTTTACCAGTTATCAACCACAATTTCGGAGATATTCCACAATTTCGGGGACTCTGACCTCGACGCGGTCCCCGCTAAATCTGTCTTTTACCTCAATAACGCCGTTGGCAATACCACGCTGCCCAATAATTGCGATAGTGGGGATTCCAATTAGATCCGCATCGGCAAACTTCACTCCCGGCGCCAGATCCCGGTCGTCATAAAGCACTTCCACGCCCATTTCCCAGAGCTGCCGATAGATGTCATCTGCAAACGCGACCGCTTCCGGCGCCCTGCCCGGGGTGATTGTCACCAACTCCACCTGATAAGGCGCCACGCTTCTGGGCCAGCGCAACCCGTCCGAGTCATGGAAATGCTCCGCAATTGCTGCCGGAAGACGGCTCATCCCTATTCCATAACAGCCCATCCAATACTTTTGGTCGGTTCCATCCTCGGCCTTGAAGGTGGCATATGGGATCTTGTTCGAGTATGAATGCCCAAGTTGGAACGTATGCCCTACTTCTACAGAACGAACCAGGGAAAGCATTTCTCCGCAGTTAGGACATGGATCTCCTTCGGCAACCACTGCAAAAGAGCCAACTTGATCCACCGCAAAATCCCTATCCAATACGGCATTGGACACGTGATGGCCTTCCAGATTGGCACCGCTAAACCAACTTGCCCGCTCAGCTACAGAGAAGTCCGCCAGGACTTTGACCCCCTGGTCAGTCATACCCATTGGTCCGATGAACCCTTTAAACAGGAACGAATTGGACTCGAAATCGTCATCGCTCAACGGTATAAGGCCTGAAGGAACCCTGACATCCCGGTCTCCCGGCACCAGAATCAGCGTCACATCATCATTCTCATCTTTGAACGCCAACGATTTCAGCAAAGCCGAACTGTCGATTTCAAATCCTGCCGACCTGAAGGCATTAACCACATCTTTGATACTGCTGGCACCAGGAGTGGCGTGTACTTCCATTTTCTCCGCTGGGACATCAGACCTATTCCGAACACCCTCTCCCCGCTTCGCTGCTTCGATATTGGCGGCGTAACCACACTTCGGACACTGGGCGAAATGATCCTCCCCAATCGGTGAAGACACCATGAACTCGTGATTGACGTCACCGCCGATAGCCCCTGAATCGGCCTCCACTGGTATATAAGGAAGATCACAACGGTCAAAAATGTTCAAGTAAGCCTGATACATCCGACCGTAAGAGATCTTCATGGCTTCGGCAGACATGTCAAACGAGTAGGCGTCAGCCATAATGAACTCTCTCGTCCTCATCAAACCAAATCTCGGCCGGGCCTCGTCGCGAAACTTAGTCTGAATCTGGTACACCGTTACAGGTAGATCCCTATAAGACTCAAGATCTGGCGAAACAGTGGCGATCACCGCCTCCTCGTGGGTTGGACCCAACACGAATGATCCACCCTTTACTTCAACTGTCATCAGTACATCAGACATGGTTCTGAGCCTGCCGGTTTGCTCCCACAACTCAACCGGGTGAAGTGCGGGAAGCAGGAGTTCTTGGGCGCCTGCAGCGTCAAGCTCCTCACGGACAATCTGATTGAGCTTGGCCAACACTCTTATTCCAAGCGGCAGGAAACTATAAACTCCCGAAGCCAACCGCCGAATATAGCCAGCCCTTATCAACAGCTGATGTGAAACCGCTTCGGCATCCGCCGGGGCCTCCCTTTGGGTCTTCAAAGCTAACCTTGTCATACGCATGCGTAAAGGCTATTTGCTTTGAGACTGGCCCTAACGGCCAAATTACACAAATCCAGATTGAAACGGACACAAACCGGAAGAATCCGATTGGTTTAATCGCCCTCGTCTGCCAAACGCTTGCGTATCAAATTGACCTTTGACTCTGCGTTATTAACATCTGATCCCTTCAATTGCAAAAGCTCGGCCCGATCAAGCTCGGCCTCCCTGGATGCATTTTCGTCCGCTGCCGCAAGTCGTGCCTCTACGCCTTCTCTAACTAGATTTTGAGCCTCTTGGATCAGTTCCTCCACCATCCGGTCTTCTGGAACCACCCTGACGATTTTTCCCTTTATGAACAGGTGACCCTTATGCTTCCCAGCCGCTATCCCCAAATCGGCCTCGCGTGCCTCACCTGGCCCGTTTACCACACAACCCATAACCGCCACCTGAATAGGCAGGTTCAACTTCTCCATCGCATTTTGAACCTTGCTGGCAACCGCAATTACGTCGATTTCAGTTCTCCCGCAGCTAGGACAGGCGATAAGATCTAGTCCCACCCGCTCCCTGAGACCAAGAGCTTCCAAAAGCTGCCTGCCCGCTTTGGCTTCTTCTACCGGATCGGCAGTCAATGAGTACCTAATTGTGTCTCCGATTCCCTCAGCTAAAAGCGCCGCGATACCGGCGGTGCCCTTTATAAGTCCCGCCGGCGGGGGGCCTGCTTCGGTGACTCCAAGATGCAATGGGACATCGGTAGCTTCCGCCAGCATCCTGTAGGACTCGATCATCAAAGGTACGCTCGATGCCTTGACCGAGATCTTCACGTCCTCGAATCCAACCTCGCCAAAAAGTGAAAGCTCGTAAAGTGCCGACTCAACCAGAGCCTCAGGAACCGCACCGCCATATTTCTTATAAAGATCCGGGTGCAATGAACCGGCGTTGACTCCAATCCGAATCGGCACGCCGCGGTCCTTTGCTTCTGAAGCCACTAATTTGATCTCCTCGGGCTTTCGAAGGTTCCCGGGATTAAGCCGCAAACAAGCAACCCCGGCCTCTAAAGCCGCCAAAGCCATCTCATAGTGGAAATGAATATCTGCCACAATCGGGACCGGCGACCTGGGCACAATGCTGGCCAGACCCTCAGCGGCCTCAGAATCGTTACAAGTGCAACGAACGATGTCGGCGCCAGCTCCATAAAGAGCGTAAATTTGGGAGAGAGTACCTTCGACATCGGATGTTTTCGTAGTAGTCATCGACTGAACCGAGACCTGCGCACCACCGCCAATCGGCACTTTTCCGACCATAATTTGCCGAGACTCCCGTCTCGGCCTGGAAAACCCTACCTGTCTAGCCATCTGAAACAACCTTTGGATCCGGTAAACCTTGCCTGGGTATTTTATTAATCCTGATTTTTGACATCCTACCCTTGTTGTAGCGAAGGGAGTTCCTGATTGGCTAGACGGCGACCTGCCACGGCTCCCGTCGGAAGTTGAAGCCTCGCAAAGAAGAATCGGCGAAGCGAATCTCTTCGACCTGGCCTAACCCGGTATGGCTTGATCGCTATATCTCAGAATTCACCTATCCGAACGGATTTGCGAGAGGATGAGTAACGTCAAGATAAAGAGCGGTCACTCCCAATAACACAATAACAGTTACCACCACATAGGTAAGGGGCATCAACTTCATTATGTCGACATGGTAACGCCTCTGCTTACTGGAGCGAAGACGCTCGTAAACGGCAACAATGACGTGCCCTCCGTCAAGAGGAAGCAGCGGAATAAGATTGAAAATCCCTACAAAAATGTTAATCGAAAAAAGTAGCGACAGCACTGGGCCAATCCCCGACTGGGCCGCTTGAGAAGCCAGCCTTACGATCCCAACCGGTGATTCGAAGCGTGACGAAGCTCCCGGCGAATTTATTTGAGTGGACGGATGCTGCAGCTGTTGGACGTACCCGGAGATCCCGTGTGGCGAAAAATGACTGGCCAAAGCCGAGACCGTCTGTACCGAATAACTCCACATATTGCTAAAGGAAGCGCCGATGGCGGAAAACGGATTCAGCTCCTGCACAGGAGCTGACAATTCCACGCCGATCACCCCGGCCGGACTCTTGCCAGGCTGAAACGTTTGCCCGGATATGCTCACGCCGCTCGAACTCACTGGGGTGACAGTCTTATCGATACGGTGACCATCGCGGGAAATCACGATCGATACCGGCTTATTAACTGATTTGGATATAACTGACGCGAGTTGAGAAGCACCCGTTATGTTATGCCCGTCAGCTGATACGATGATATCCCCGGGGAGGAGACCCGCCTTAGCTGCTGGGGTAACCTGATTATCAAAACTGCTTAATGCGGCAATCTGCACTTTGGACGTGTTGGGAACACCTATGAAACTGAACAAGGACCAAAGCAGAAAGAATGCCATGACGAAATGCATGAAGGACCCGGCAACCGCCACCGTGATTCTCCTCGGGAAACTGGACTGACGAAATGTTCGCGCCTCGTCAACGGGATCCACGGACTCCATAGAATTCATTCCCAGTATTCGAACGTAGCCTCCGGCAGGTATGGCCTTGACTCCGTACTCCGTCTCACCCCTTCTAATCGACCAGATTCTAGGTCCAAAGCCCAAAAAGTACTCTGTCACCTTCATGCCGGAGATCTTTGCAGTTATAAAATGACCGAGTTCGTGAAGCATGATCATAAGAACCAGAGCAAAAATTACCGCTATCGTGGCAATGGAATTGGTATATAACCCAAATGCAACGATTGCGGCAACTGCTAGGACGAGCTTCATCAGTGAACGAATCCTTTGAGTTCTGTCCAAATCCGAACCACCTGTTTTACCGGAACTGGCCGCGTTATTCACGTCATGATTTTCAAAAATTGTCATAAATTCTCAATAATAGACTGGGTCAATCTCCGTGCCCGGGCATCCGTGTCCAACACATCTTCGATTGAGTAGAGACCAACATCTTCGTAACGCCCGAAACTCGAGAGGACAACCTTCACGATGTCCATCCAATGGATTTGACCAGCAAGAAAGGCGCCAACTCCTACTTCGTTGGCTGCATTCAACCAAGCCGGAGCACCCCCACCCCGACGCCCGGCTTCGTAAGCCAGGGACAAGGCTGGAAAATTCTTCAGGTCGGGAGCTTCGAATTCCAATAACCTTGATTCCTTCCAGTTCAGCGAGCCAAAGGGTTGCTTTAGCCGTGATGGATAACCGAGCGCATATCCGATCGGAAGCCTCATATCTGGACCAGAGATCTGTGCTACCGCGGAACCGTCTGTATACTCCACTATGGAGTGGACTACGGACTGCGGATGCACAACTACCTCGATCTTGTCGTAGTCTATGCCGAAGAGTTCGTGGGCCTCTATCACTTCTAAACCCTTGTTCATCAACGTAGAGGAGTCAACGGAGATCTTCGGGCCCATTGACCAGGTTGGATGTGCCAGCGCCTCCTCGAGCGTGGCTCTCGAAAGGAATTCCACGTCCTTGCCTCTAAAGGGACCGCCGGACGCCGTCAAAATTATCTTCGATACCTCCAGGTCAACAAAGAAACTGGAACGCAACGCCTGGTGAATTGCCGAGTGCTCCGAATCAACCGGTATGATCTCTCCTCCGTTAGCCCAGCGCACCTTTGCCACCAGATCGCCCGCAGCCACCAAAGATTCCTTATTGGCAAGGGCAAGGCGTTTGCCCAACTCCAAAGTTGAAATTGTTACAGGCAGACCCGCAAATCCAACCACAGCATTGAGCACCACATCTCCAGCCTCGGCCACGGCAATCAAGGCCTCTTCGCCTGCTACAACTTCTGGAGAATAGTTCAATTGATCGCGCAACGCTTTGACATGTTCCTTGCCACCCAGACCCACAAGCTGAGGTCGAAATGAATTAGCTTGAACTGCAAGAAGATCGACACTGGAGTTGGCAAAGATTGCCGTCAGTTCGAACTGGTTATGATTCACTGAAATTACATCGAGAGCCTGTCTGCCGACCGAACCAGTAGAACCCGCAATACTTACCTGAACCAATTTAAACTCCAAGAAACGCGCTTTTTAGCTAAGATTAAGGATCTTGAGCAAATAGTAGACAGTTGGCAAAACGAACAATAAGCCATCTATTCTGTCGAGCATACCACCGTGGCCGGGTAATAATTTTCCCATGTCCTTGATATGAAGATCGCGCTTGATCATAGATTCCGAAAGATCACCGAGCGGAGCAACAACAGCGACAACAATCCCCAGGACAACGGCTTTTGACACTGTCCAAGGTGAGATCTGCGACACTACAACAGCACTTATGAACACCGATGCGATGGCCCCTGCTATCAGCCCCTCCCAGGACTTTGTGGGACTGATTTCTGGAGCCATCTTGTGCTTGCCAAACCAAGACCCGACAAAGTAAGCGGCGGTATCATTTGCAACCGTTGCAATCAAAGCCCCCATCAAATAGGCAACACCATGCGAATGAGGAAAATCCTGAGGCCTGAGGATGGCGGCAGCAAATGATCCCAATCCACCAATCCAAATGAATCCCAAAAAGGTGACTGAAATATTTATAGTTGGCTGACCCCGAATGACTCCCACCAAATACCATAACATCGAGGCAATCATCATTGAGGCAAAAACGAGTGCGATTCCATTCGCACCCTTCTGATAAGTGGTGATCAGAAGCGAAAGAGTTCCAGCGATACCTAGCAAAGAGGCGGGCTTGAATCCCGCACGCCTGAGAGTGTCGTAAAACTCGATTATCGCCATAAAAATAGCGACTGCGACAACTCCAAGTGTGGTCACGCTGCCGAAATGGAATGCCAAAAGCACCACGGCACCCAGAAGGACACCCGTGGTGACCCGGACGAAAATCGGGCCCCTCCTGCCAGCTCGAGCCGAAGGGGACGCTTCTCTCGTCTTAGAGATGCGCGCCCTCCTCGATGCAAATGAACTTGGAACATAATCTTCCGATACGGCATGCTCATCGCCGCTGGAATCACCGGTGGTACCGGTTTGGTGGTCTTGTGGTTCGAAGTTTCGACCGTCCTCGCTGGAAGCCATCGATTTTCGTCGCAGATCACCCGGTAACTTTGGCAATGATATATTAAAACGCTTGTCAGGCAACTCAATCTCTTCGGGGGATTCAAATACCTCATCGGGACCACCATTATCAAACTTGGCACTGTTGGCCCGGTTACGCCGCGATGAATCATATCTTGATGAGATTTTCAAAGCCTCGGTTTTCTGTGGCTTTATGGCCTGTCGCCTATAGGTGCGGTCCTCGCGCAATGTCGGACGTGACCGCCGAGACGTTGACGCATCATTGTCGCCGTCATCCGCCTCTCCGAAATGATCCGACAATGGTGTTGCGGTCTCCTCGGTTGCGGAACCGAAAAACGACGAAAACCTGAGGGATGAAATCCTTGACTTTATTGAAGTGTCCTCCCCGTTAAGTTCGGACAGCACTGCCGGAATCTCGCCAGTTGGAGGATCGGTCCAGTGAGGCAGCGGAAAGCTGTCATTGCCCGAATTTTCGATGGGCCGAGGTTCGATCAGATAGTCGCCATAAATACCGGGTTTGTCATCTTCCGAATCGATCGGTCCGCCATATTCCGCCATGATTCCTCCAGCCCCACGATAGACAGCGAAAAGGGCCTTTCTTAGACCTCAAGCAGTTCTTTTTCTTTCGTAGCAAGCATCTTGTCTAGTTCCCCCACGTACTCAGCAGTTACTTTATCAAGTTCCTTCTCGGCATGCTCAAGGTCATCGGTAGTTATTTTGCCGTCTTTTTGTGCCACATCGAGTTCATGCCTGGAGGCTCTTCTGAGATTTCTAATTGCTACCCGCGCTTCCTCTGCTTTGGCCCTTACGACCTTTACGAGCTCTTTACGCCGCTCTTCATTCAGTGTCGGAAATACAAGTCTAATGATCTGACCGTCATTAGAGGGATTAATGCCAAGATCCGACTGCTGGATAGCTCTCTCGATAGCTGACAGTGCTCCTCTATCATAAGGAGTGACCAGCAATACCCTCGCCTCGGGAACCGACAGTCCGGCAATTTGCTGCAGTGGAACGCTGGTCCCATAGTACTCCACCTGGAGTCTCTCAATCAGCGCGGGAGAGGCTCTTCCAGTTCGCACATTAGCAAACTCCTGTTGAGCGTGGGCAATCGCCCGCAACATCTTTTCCCTGGCGGATTCGACATTCTCAGAAATAATTGAATTTTCCATCAACTCACCAATGTACCTAACTGCTCGCCTATCAGGGCACGCAAAATGTTCCCGGGGGTCATGATGTCAAAGACTAAAATCGGTAAATTATTGTCCTTGCAAAACGTGATGGCAGTAAGATCCATTACTTTCAGTTCTCTGGAGACAACATCCATGAACGAAACGTCATCAAATCGCACTGCTAAGTGATCCAGCCGTGGATCCGCCGAATAGACGCCGTCGATACCTGAATGTGTGCCTTTAAGAATTGCATCGGCACCGATTTCTGCTCCACGGAGCGCCGCCGCGGTGTCTGTCGTAAAGTAGGGACTCCCGGTGCCGGCGGCAAATATTACGATTCGCCCTTTTTCGAGGTGCCGTATTGCTCGACGCCTAATGTATGGCTCGGCTAGTTCAGCCATCTGTATCGCGCTTTGAACCCTTACAGCCTGCCCTTTGCGTTCGATTGCACTTTGGAGAGCAAGAGCGTTAATTACGGTGGCAAGCATTCCCATGTGGTCTGAGGTAGCTCTTTCCAAAGTAGACCCTACTCCGGTAGTGCCTCTCCAGATATTTCCCCCACCGACCACAATGGTAATCTCAACACCCAGAATCGACTTGACAGCCACAATCTCAGTCGCAAGTTGATCTAAAACATTCGCGTCAACAACCTCATCAGATGCAGAACTTGCAAGAGCCTCACCCGACAGCTTCAATACGATCCGCCGCCATCGGGAACGAGAGTGGTTGGCCCTCTCTACCACCTCTGAGTATGACAATTTAGGCTCCGACTATTACTTGGCTGAACCGAATTATCTTATGTTTGCCCAGTATCTGAGCAACGCTCTGCTTGTCGTCTTTGGCGTAATCCTGCTCTATTAGACAGATCTGACGGAAGAATCCGTTTAAACGACCTTCAATTATCTTTTGAAGCGCGGCCTCAGGCTTTCCTTCGTTCCGCGATATCGCCTCAAGAGTCACTCTTTCAGCTTCGACGATATCCGAGGGAACATCCTCGCGGCAAAGATAAGTCGGCTTTGCAAACCCTATATGGACAGCGATATCATGCGCCAATTCCACCGACCCGCCATCAATCTCCACGAGTACGGCCTGAACCCCGCGCTCTGATTGAATGTGCAGGTAACCATCGATAACGTGAGGACTCTGGGTGGCAAATCGCGTAAGCCTGCCAATAGCGATATTTTCTTTGAGGGTGATCTTGAGTGCTTCAATTTCATCGCTGAAACTTTCTGTCACTGCTTCGGGAGCATCTGACGACGACGCTACCGAAGCAACCAGCTTGTTTGCCAAGCCCACAAATTCCTTGCTCTTTGCGACAAAATCCGTTTCACATTTCAATTCGATGATCGCGCCCACGGTGTGCTCCGGGTTGATCAGCAAGGCTACTGCACCCTGGGAATTTTCACGGTCATCTCTTTTTGCGGCACCAGCTAGTCCGCGCTCTCTAAGAAGTTTGGCAGCTGCATCCTGGTCTCCACCAACTTCCTCAAGAGCCTTTTTGGCATCCATCATTCCAGCACCAGTGGCTCGGCGGAGAGCCTGCACATCGGCGGCGCTAATTGCCATATAACTTTACCCTTTCAATCACATACTTCATAACTCGTCCAAGCAATTGACGAACTTCGCAACCTTATCAGATCTATCAAATTCCAACTTTATCTGCTAATCATCACTCTGACCAGCTAATCCTCATCAACTGCACCAGTAGCCTTACGAGCTTCAGCCTGAAGATTTGCAAGGCGAGTTTCTCTCTCCTTCGCCTCCTCAACTGCCAAACGACGAGCCTCAGCCTGCTGGGCTGACCTACGCGACTCATTCTCAGCAGAGGCTGCTGCCTGTGGGTTACGAAATCTCTGAATCTTGCGGCCCTCTTGAATCGCATCGTAGATTATCCTGCACATCAAATCACCGGAACGAATCGCATCGTCATTACCCGGTATGACATAGTCAATGACATCAGGATCGCAGTTTGTGTCAACCACCGCAACGATCGGGATTCCAAGTTTGTTTGCTTCGGTTACCGCAATATGCTCTTTCTTGGTATCAATAATAAAAATGGCATCCGGAAGCCTGGTCATTTCGCGCAGGCCACCAAGGTTCCTTTGAAGTTTCTCGAGTTCGCGCGAGAGAATCAGCGCCTCTTTTTTAGGCATGCTCTCAAAGTCTCCTGCAGCCTTCATTCGCTCATACTCTTGCATCTTTTTAACGCGGCCGGCAATAGTGGAAAAGTTGGTGAGCATTCCACCCAACCATCGCTCATTGACATAGGGCATCCCCATCATCTGCGCGTACTTTGATACGGGATCTTGCGTTTGTTTCTTGGTCCCTACGAACATGACGGTACCGCCCTTGGCAGCCAGGTCCCGTACGAATGTATATGCAACCTCAATGTTCTTCAGCGTCTGCTTGAGATCGATTACATAAATACCGTTTCGCTCGCCGTGGATAAACCGGCGCATCTTCGGGTTCCACCTGCGAGTCTGGTGACCAAAGTGGACACCGGCCTCAAGAAGCTGACTCATGGTAACTACTGGCTCTGCAGCCATTACATTCCTCCCATCGGTTAGTCAAAACTTCCGGCAAGGCGTCTAAAGACGACCGAAGGGACCCGGAAGTATGAATTTAATTTGCGAAATTAGCAGGAGATAGCCTAGCAGGCTACAAAGTTGCTTTCGAGCGAACCGGAGACCTTTGGCACGAATTATTTATCTTAAACGACCGGCGACCTACAATTTGCCTTTAACTGAGCCGCTGCTTCGCAAATAATTTAGCTCTACTGTTCCCGTCAAATTGGACATATCCAGGCCATCGCTGAAGTCAGTTTCCAGTAATATCTTATTAGAAGCGTCAGATTCTACCATTTGGCAGACAAAACGAGTACCCGAAACATGACGGCTGGCACCTTTATCATACCCCAGCTGTCCAAACACACATGTCCGAAAATTCAAAGCTAAATAATTCTGAAGAACTCAAGGTGGCTAAGGTTTCACAGCACCTTCAGCGACTCCGTGGATGGGTCTGTTCATGGACCTTTATCAATTGGTCTTTACTGACTTTTGTGTACACCTGGGTAGATGTGATTCTCGAATGTCCGAGCAGTTCCTGGATTACCCTAAGGTCTGCACCACCATCCAAAAGGTGAGTAGCAAAGGAATGCCGCAATGCATGCGGGTTCACCGGACTAGCGCTTCTGGAATCAAGGATCCTTCGAATATCTCTGGTTCCAATCCTTAGACCCGCCCGATTATAAAATAGCGCAGCGCTCGATCCGCCAAGCTTTGAGCCCAAGGAAGCAACCATTAAACCCCGTTCCCGGGTGATGTAACTTGTAAGCGACACAACACAAGCTTTGTTCATGGGAACGATACGCTGTTTCTGCCCTTTCCCCATCACGGTCACGGATGCGCCATTTAATTCCACGTCATCCACATCAAGTTTTGCGACCTCAGACACCCGCAGACCACACCCGTAGAGAAGTTCGCAAATCGCATTATCCCTTGAAACAAGATAATCAGGAGTCCCCGTTTTAGAGGGAGCACTCATTAGACGATCTGCATCATATCGGGAAAGTACCCTGGGAAGCTTGGCCTCAATCCGGCCTATAGACAACCCGTGGGAGGGATTCTCAGCAAGCTGACCCTCTCTGGTGAGAAACTTAAGATAGCCCCTGATCGCTGACAGCTTTCTCGTTAGGGTACGGCGGGAATTTCCTGCAATAATGAGACTGGAGATATAGCCCTGTAAAACTTTTTTATTGATCTGATCCGGGCTGATAAGGCCATTTTTCTGACAGTACCCGCAAAATGCAAAAAGATCTGCGGAGTACATTTCCCTGGTTCCGTTACCCAGACGTATCGCAGACCATATGTACTCGTCGATATCCCAACCCATGTTCAAATCCTACATCACTCAAAATAACCAGTTTGTAATTTTCGAGGTGACAGAGCTCGGGTTGCTCCACTTTTTTCTTGATTTAACTAGATATGATAGTGTCATGGCACCTCGGAATCAGAGATCCGTCAAAAACACAAAGGGAACAGGCTTTGTCCGAGCGCCCGTAAGACTGAGTTACTTGCCAAAAGATATCAGAAATAGCGTCATACCGCTATGACCCGACCGGTTTGGCTGGACCAGGCGCTCAGTTCAGATCCAGCACTGACCCGGCTTATCTCCACCGTAGCCACAACGGCATCAATGGGTCTGGCATTTCTGGCCGAATGGCAGTTCGTTAACTTCTTCGCCCCCGCGCTAGGCATGCCGGCACACCTCGCACACGGAGATGCAAGTTCAATTGCCCTCAACCATGAGGTGGTCATTGTGGCGATGCTCATCGGAGGCACGCTCGCCATCATGCTCGGCCTGTCATTCGATGAGTCAGATCTCAAGGGTGCGGCAATTGCTACTGTCCTACCGACAATTCCGCTTTTGACGGCGACATTAATAACTCTTCTTTTGGGTTCAAATAAGTGGATAATTCTTTCAGTTATCCCACTGCTCCTGGGAATTGGTACCCTGTTCCGCCGTTACGGCTCCAGGGGAAACAATGTGGGCACAATGTTATATCTGGGAGGATTCTTTGGGTATTTCCTTGGCGCGCAATTCGGTCTCAAAGCATTTAACTGGCTGGCCGCAGAGGTGCTGGTAGCCGTCGTAATTATTTTTATGGTAAGGATTCCGCTTATCGTTTTCCAAGCCAGGTCAAATCTGGAACGGTCAATGCAGTCCTACACAATCAGGGCAAGACTGCTAACTCAGCACGCAGTCAAGGTTCTTCTTGGCGGCGGCGACCAAGCATCTGACCGGCTTCGCACGGCTCTTGTGAGGCTCAATGAAATGGCATTGATTATCGAGGCCTACATTTCTAGATATGGGAGTAGCCGAGCCACTGAAGAGATGCGGCAAATCCTATTTGACCTCGAATTATCGCTGTCAAACCTGGCTCGCTTTTCCGATTCGCTTTCCAGGCTAAACCTCTCATCAATCATTTCCAGAGACATAGTTGACTACATTCGGGAGATACCTGAATCCGACTCAGCACATCTTGCCAACGAGCTAAATGACGCCTTGGCACGGTGGCAGACCTTTTCCCAGGCATC
Source organism: Acidimicrobiaceae bacterium (assembly GCA_013044365.1). GTDB lineage: Bacteria > Actinomycetota > Acidimicrobiia > Acidimicrobiales > Acidimicrobiaceae > SCQM01. The sequence goes on along the minus strand of JABEUP010000106.1, from coordinate 6,241 downwards.
CGACAGCGTGACCCCAATCCTTCTAAGACGTTTATCGGCCTCGATTATAAATCTCAATTCCGCAGCCCTGAGATGGCGAGAGACAGGCGACAGGCTCCGTGGTTCCAAAAAACAACTGCCGGCACAAATGGAACATATTTCCAGCCTGCGCACCGGACACCTACCCGGATCGGCAGTAGTAAGCGCCAGTGCCTCAAGCGAGCCCTGGGACCACAAAACTGGTTCCTCAATTGGCCTCACACCGGAAGTGCGCTCGGCAATCCAAATAACAATTGCAACCGCGGCGGCGACTTGGATCGGTTATATTGTCGATCCCCAACGCTTTTACTGGGCCTCGTTGTCGGCACTTTTGTGCTTTATGGGTGTCAATAATGCCGGAGAGCAAGTCAGAAAAGGTTTTTACAGATTTCTTGGAACCGTATTTGGCGTTGCAATCGGATCGGTATTGACAAGAGCATTCGGAATGAATTCCACTATTGATGCCATTACCGTTCTTTTCGCAATGTTCCTCGGTATTTACTTGTCGAAGGTGAATTACACCTTTTTGGCAATGGGCGTCACGGTGGCAATATCGATGGTATTCCTACAACTGTCCGAGCTTTCTAACGGATTACTGCTGGAACGGATTTTCGAGACCGCCGTTGGAGCATCCATTGCCTCGATTACAGCACTATTTATACTTCCGCTCAGCCCAAGGCGGGTTATCGCCACTGCGCGAACGAAGTTCCTAAGCGACCTGCAACAACTAATAACCGCAGCCGCCTCGTATTTGAAAAATCCGAATCTTGGAGATGAGCTGCTGGGATGGTCCAGAGAAGTGGACTCAGATTTCCACGCACTTATTGCAGCCGTCAGTCCATTGCAATGGTCTCTTCTTGGCGGTCTCAACAGGGAGGTCAACGAACTGATAAGCCGGGCCTCCGCTGTGAGAAATTACTCCAAATCTTTTATCGCGGACCTGAGAGAACCATCCCCGCTTTCCCCAGAATTAATTACCGCCCTTATGGACGTGGCAGATAAACTGAACTTTTCATTAGCCGCCCTTGCCAGCCGCACAATAGACCGTACAGCTCCATACATTAGGGTCTCATCCTTTATCGAATCCTGCAAAACTGACTTGGGTCTGAAGGCAACGCCTTTTACAATGCAAAAGATTGACCTGTTGATGCGTGACCTGACTCTGCTCGATGGATCACTGGCTGCGCTTTCAAAGACACTAGGGGTACCGGTAATCAGTCTCGACACGTCCAAAGTCGAGGGTTCCCTGATCTCTTGAACCAAGCGAACCGAATCGTGAAGTTCCGCAGCTCCAGGTTAAGGCAAATTGACCTGCCAGGTTAAGGATTAAATCTAGCCCACACAGCATTTAATAATCGTAGGCAGAAATAACCGAATGATCATTAATACGTCTGATAGAGGTAATTACTCGTCATTAGAAGTAAATATCTGGCCTACCCTTACTCCAAGGCCAGTGCCTAGTTCATATCCACGCTCGGCGTGCAGGGCCAGATCCAAGCCCAGAGTCTCCTCGCTTTCAGAGATCCTCATACCCATGGTCTTGTGGATTATGGTCGCGATCAGCCAGGTGGCTACAAACCCGTACGCAATAGTAGCGACAACCGCAAGTGCCTGGTGCCATAGCAAAGTGACATTTCCTCCGAGAAAAATACCGTTCACACCATTTATGGCCTTCGAACCAAAGAATCCGATCAAAAGGGTTCCAACTATTCCACCTACAAGGTGAACCCCTCCCACATCCAGCGAATCATCTAAATTGAGCCTAAATTTTAGATGCACCGCTGACTCGCAAATAAATCCCGCCGCAATTCCGATTATCAGTGCACCCCAGAGATTCACGAATCCGCAGGCTGGAGTAATCGCAACTAGCCCGGCAACTGCTCCCGAAGCAGCACCTAGCGTCGTAGCCTTACCTGTCCTAATACGCTCACCAATCATCCAAGATAAAAGTGCCGCGGCGCCGGCAGTGTTTGTATTTATGAACGCATTGGCGGATAATATGTTGGCGCCTAAAGCTGAACCGGCGTTAAAACCGAACCATCCAAACCAAAGAATTCCTGCCCCGAGCAAAGCCAGGGGCACGTTGTGCGGCATCATGGAATCTTTGGGCCATCCTCGTCTGCGCCCCACCACAAGAGCAACCGCTACGCCGGCAATTCCGCAGTTCATTTCGACAACTGACCCGCCCGCAAAATCTTCCACACCCAACTTCGCCAGCCATCCATCTGGAGAGAAAACCCAGTGCGCAATTGGAGCATAAACCAGTACTGACCAGGCAATTATAAATACTATAAAGGCGCTCATCTTCAATCGGTCTGCCGTTGATCCAGTAATGATAGCGGGTGTGATAATGGCAAACATCATTTGAAATATTACAAACACAACCGGGGGGATCGTCTGTGATTTAGCGCCGATAAATCCCGGGACCTGTTGACTCATATGGGCAAGGCCAAAGAAATGAAGTGTACCGATTAGTCCGAATCCGCCCCAGTCTGGACCGAAAGCAAGACTGTAGGTAACGAATACCCACAAGATGCTTACAATGCCCATTGTCACATAATTCTGCGCCAGCATTCCGAGCACGTTTTTAGACCTCACCATGCCACCGTAGAAAAACGCCAGGCCGGGGGTCATAAATAACACGAGGGCACTACATACCAATACCCAGGCAGTATCTCCGCTATCGAAATGCATCATCAAACCTTTCAGTACGGATAAGAGTCCATCACAATCACGCTCAATTGCGTTAACGGCACTTTGGAAATTCCAGGTTCCAATCCCAACGGAAACCCCAGATCCAGCCCAGATCTAGGTCAAATTCAAAAGGACTTGTGCCACATTTTCTCGTAGAACCTTACCGTTGGAAAACCTTACTATCACAAATCAAATACCACTTCCAACGACAGTTACTTAACCGTGCATATTTAACATTGTCGAAACATTTCTCCCATTTAAATAATCTCATCGATAACATCCGTGGACTGCGTGATCCCAGGATTCATGGCATTCGCAACCAGTAAGTGCTTGTCATAGTGACTCGGCAAGAACCAAGTTGCTCGGAGATTTAAGCGTAATGAATTATCTGGGATCGGTTCTTGAAATTTTCAAATGTGCTGACACAACCTTTGGCTGGCAATCTGCAAGGTGACCTCGATTTTCCGGTCCCCGCGGAGCAAGCGTCAGAAAGGCACAGCACAATCCAGACCAAATTCTAAGCTGGAGCATCCTATGGAAAACCTGCAGACTCGATCCATGCTATTTCTCATGTAACGATATGGGAAAGTAAACCAGTAGGCACGATCAAAAATATAAATTGAGTTGAGGAACTTTACCCAACTCCCGCTAGGCAGATAGACAATCCCCTCTGATCGTCAAGCCAATGTCCATGCTGATGTATCCGGCTCCAAGATGCGAACCCCATGTCGACCAATATTTCCACGGTGCGCAGGAAGGAAACCGATTGACATTGGTTCATTCGTTGAAAAAGCACATCAAGACCTCTACTTTCTTCGATACGACAATCTATGTATGATTGGTGTAAGGTACGTAAACCATCTGAAAGGGTTACACCTTGTCTTTGAGCGTGACTTCTCCGGCCAAACCTAAATACCGAGGAGTGTCCCATCAAATAGCTTTCTGGGTCTCCCTCGTAATGGGTGCAGCACTAATCGCGAGCGCTCAAAGAGACAGGGCTCGATGGGCCTTCATTGTTTATTCGATTTGCCTGTCAGCCATGTTCGGGGTTAGTGCAGCATTCCATCGTCATACTTGGTCACCTAAGGCCAGAATGCGAATGCGGCGCCTGGATCATTCGATGATATTTGCCGCGGTAGCTGGTACTTATACCCCGATAGCCTTGCTGGCTCTTCATGGCCAGACTCAGGTTTTCATCCTATGGACCGCCTGGCTTGGTGCGGGAGCAGGAGTCATTCTCCAATTGGCTTGGATACATGCACCAAAGTGGCTGAATGCTGTCGTCTACATTACCCTGGGCTGGGTTGCACTCTTGGTGTTGCCAGAGTTGACCCGCTCGTCTGGAATCATAGCCTTGAGCTTGCTCGTTACGGGTGGAGTCCTGTATACGATTGGCGCTATCATCTACGCTCTACGCCGACCCGACCCCAACCCGGCAATCTTCGGTTACCACGAAATATTCCACGCATTTGTCATAGCTGCTGCTCTTTGCCAGTGGATCGTCATAGCCTTCTACATTTAGAGACCACATTTAACTCTCGATAAACGGCATGTCATAAACGGCCTACGTAATCATTGGGATTGCAGCGTCAAACAATTCAACTTGACATAGCGCCAGGTGCGGCGCTTGGCACTCTTATGGCATTGGTCTACAATTGGACCGTCCCATTGAAATAGGTGAAAATGAAGCCATCCGAACTTATTGACAAGCTAATCGCAGACCTTACGGACTGGCGCGGCGAAATGCTTGCCAATATTCGCAAAATCATTCATGATGCTGACCCCGAGATAATCGAGGAATGGAAATGGAGAGGAAGTCCCTGTTGGTCTCACGATGGACTCATCTCCGTGGCAAACGCTCACAAGAATAAGGTAAAACTGACCTTATTCCAGGGCGCAAGCCTTCCGGATCCGGACAAATTCTTCAACGCTGGCCTTGAAGGCAATAAATGGCGGGCGATTGATTTATACGAGGGTGACATAATCGACGAGCGCGCACTGAAAAATATAATCCAGGCTGCCGTGGCTTACAATCGTGCTGGCCGGGAGGCGAAAACCTCGGCAGGTATTCGCGGGATTCGGCCTACGGCGCAAACAAAATAGGAGGCGCCGACTGGCGAGCCTTCAACTGCGCTCATTTCAAGATTGTGGCAATATATGGGTATTTATTCGTGGCTGTTGACATAGATCATTATGTTTGAGTCAAGCAGCACCGGACAGGATATTCATCAAGGAAAACATTACTCGTCGGGACTGCTAACTAGGTTTGAGTAGGTACAGAATGAGGTCCATGGTTCGAATAGGGAGGATGTTCGATACTAAGTGGACAAGACTCGAGAAGGTCTACCTCGCAAAAGATACCGGTGCTCCTGAGTCCGAACTTCAGCCAAATGAGCCGTACTTTTCCGATCCATTCACACTTGAGAATTACCAACGCCATTCTTCAGGAGGAACCAGCGGATGGTATCGCTCTACGTGGTCTGGTTACACATCTTTGCCACTTTTACCAGTAGAGACCGTACGAATAAACATCGTTGAAGATTCAGCATGTAATCTGCAAAGGTCTCTCTGGGCGAGTTGGTGAAACGGGTGACGTACTCTGCAATCGTAGAGCCTTCTGATGTTCTTGTTTCGCAGGCCTGGCCTATTGTCGAACCAGCAATCGAGAGATACCTGACCAAGTTTTTCGAAAATGCTGCGCCTGAATCTGTGCCGCACGCCATTTTCGAACGACTCGGTTACCAGGAGATCGTGCAGCTTCGCACGGCCTACGAGTCTCAGGTTCGGCTATTATTCATGCCAGTTGTCGATTATGCCGAATTGATAGAAAGGCGACGGCAGTTTGGACGTTTTCACGGGCTTTCAGGCGTCCAACTCGACTGGTACTTCACCGCAATTCGTCAACTGCATGCAGAGCTTGTAAGCGCAATATGCAGCTGGGGCACGGAGAAGGAACGAACTGCTCTCGGAATAAATATAACTAACCGACTTGTCCGCGACATTGAGGATGTAGTTGGCGCCGTTAGCAGCGTCGATGCGGAACGCAGCATGATATTGAATATCATGATTCGGACGGTTAACTCCGCGGAGACTTTGGCCGACCTCGCTCGTAATGTCCTTGAGGTTTTAACCAGCCTGGATGGTTTGGATGCGGCCTACTTCGGACGACCCGACGCATCCGGCCGTTTCATTTTTGAAACAGCCGCAGGGAGTAATCTAGATCTATTTTCCGATAGCGACCCGGTGCTATCTCCATCCATCACCGTCGACACTTCCGAGATACATGGACAGGGCCCTGCCGGACGTGCGTGGCGCGGAGGCACAATCGAACGCTCCGACTTGTATAGGTCTTTCCGTTAAACATGTGCAGCGGATGAGACGAAAGTTCCGAAGCATATCTGTTTTGGCTTTCAAAGACAAGCGTCACAACAATGCTCCGGTACTTCTTACTAAGCCTCAAAGAGACGAAGTAGCTGTCATGCTAAAGAACACAACTCCGAACGACCACGGCTATAGCAACTCCCCGTTT
>JABEUP010000105.1 GCA_013044365.1 Acidimicrobiaceae bacterium | reverse complement strand
GTTAGCCTTACCGGAATGCTGTTGGTGGTGATCTTAGTTGTGGCAGGGGCACTGCTTACCTGGGGCCACTCTTACATCAATAACCAGGTGTACCAGCAACTGTCATCGCAGAAGATCTACTTCCCTGCCGCTAACAGCCCGGCGGTTGCCGCTCCCCAATTTGCTGCAATGAAACAATACGGCGGACAACAGCTGACCACCGGTGCCCAGGCCGAGGTATATGCGGACCACTTCATTGCAAACCACCTGCTGGCAATAGCTGGCGGCAAGACCTACGCCCAGATTTCAACCGAGGCCCAGGCACAACCCAACAACACTGCCCTGGCAAATCAGGCGAACACACTGTTCAAGGGTGAGGCTCTTCGCGGGATGTTGCTCAATGCCTATGCATTTGGCACCATGGCAACGATCATGGGTTACGCCGCCATTGGAGCGTTGGCAGGAGCGGCGATAATGCTGGTGCTGTCGATACTGGGCATGTACCATGCCAGAAAGGCTGACCCGGCGGATGAAATCCTAACTGGAATTCCCGGCGCTATCCGTCGCGAGACGGTTGGAGCCAGCATTTAGCTCAATCAACAAAATAAACCCAGTTCATCCTGGTTGTATGTGAACCTTCCCTGGTTACAACGACCAGGATGAACTGTTTGCGCAAATGGACCAATCAGACTCGGGGATTCCGTCTTCTTGGCTTACGACCAAACGGGGGTCAAGTCCTGCATCAACGATGCGCAGCTCTTGGCAATCAATCCTGGCTAACTCTGCCGCCGGCTCCATCGGGCTTTTATGGAAGATTTTGTCTGACCCAAATATTTCTTAAATTATTACCAAAAAAGTCGGATTTTAATTTCTCTTCATTCCAATTCCTGACTATAATGATAAGAATTATGGGAATTAGATCACAGATATCACAAACTTTTGTTTTCCCGAACCCGGTTAATGAAGTATCCGCAAGGACTGTGGCGGCAGGCGTCGTCGTTTTGGCAATCACCACAATTACAACTGGTGCTCACTTTTTGGTTCTGCTTCTGCTCTACGGCTTTGCCGCCCGGGTGGCGGCAGGACCGAGATTCAGCCCTCTGGGACTTTTAGCCACAAGGGTAATCGTACCTAAATTGCCGCTGCAGCCAAAAATTGTTGCCGGCCCCCCTAAGCGCTTCGCGCAAGGGATCGGATTCGCTTTCGCACTTGCAGCCACAGTGGCCTACTTCGTGGCGGGATCGCCAATTGCCGGCAACGCAATTCTTGCAGTCTTAACCGCCGCCGCCTTCATGGAGTCGGCACTCGGTTTCTGCCTGGGTTGCAAGGTATTTGCAATACTGATGAAAGTCGGCCTCATCCCTAAGGAAATCTGCGTCGACTGTGCAAACATCTGGACACGCCAAGAAAGCCCGGTGCTTTAGACATTGGCCATCGCAGTAAATAGTTCGGCGTTATGCACTGCTTAGAGTCAATAAATCCAAAACGAGCCGTAATTTCCACTCCAAAATTAACTACCGTCAGATCACAATTACGGCTCACCTATCTTCCTTCCAAAGCCTTTTACCCAGGCTCTTTTGGAAATCCTTCCTAACCATTTAATGGTTCTTAAAAACGTCCATTAGCAAATAAAGCCACTCCATAGCGAAAAAGTCGTGAATATCATTCAACAAGTGATTAAAATTACAAAACACATAGTTAATTGATATTCTTACATCTAATGTTGAATCATGTCTCGTAACCCCGGCTCAAAAGAGATGCTCTCTGTCGCGAGAGGTGAAGCCCCTGCTGACATTTCTGTGATCGGTGGAAAGGTATTTTCTCCCGCAACCAAAGAGTGGATTGAAACCGGACTGGCTATCAAGAACGGATTCATAGTTGGCTGGGGCGAACATGACGCACATGAAATCATTGACGTCAGGGGCGCATATATAACCCCCGGCTTCATCGACGGATACGTGAACATGGAATACACCAAGCTTTGGATTGATGCCTTCGTGGATACCGTGCTTCCGCTTGGAACTACCGCTGTTGCAGCCGACCCCTACCAACTCTCCAGTGTTTTCGGAGTACGCGGAATCGAGGAACTTGCGGGTGCTGCAACCAAACTTCCATTCACCTTCGGTATCTATGCCTCGAGTTCTGCCCTATCGTCACAATTTGACAGTACCGGAGAACACGCTGGCGCAATTGAGATCGCCAAGCTGATACGGGACTACGGCGCAATAGGTGTCGGCGGTCTTCTGAATCAAACCAGGATCATAAATGCGGAAGACGACGCCATGGCTAAGATTGCCGCAGCACGGGGTCTCAAAGTAGTGGGGCATGCTCCGGGGGTTACCTCCTCCAGCCTCGATGCCTACCTAAGCGCCGGTGTGGAATCCGACGTTGCCTGCCTGTCTTATGAGGAGGCACTGGAAAAGCGGCGAAAAGGCATGTGGGTTTTCTTACGAAACGGAACTATACGCCACAACATTGATGAACTTTTGCCAGTGGTAAAAAAGTACGGGATCAAAAACTTAGCATTTAGCAGCGACGAACGTGGCCTCGGAACCATCGTTGCCAGAGGACACATCGACGATTGCCTCAGGGTCGCTGTCAACAATGGCGTTTCCGCCGAAGACGCGCTAATCATGGCTTCCACAAACCCGGCAGAATTCCATGGTTTTGGACGGCTCGGATATTTGAGTCCCGGCTATCAAGCAGATCTCGTGATACTTCCCAACCTCGTCGACTTTAAGCCTTCAATGGTTTTCCAACGGGGAACTCTCGTAGCCCGTTCCGGAAGAACGATGGTTTTTACAGTTCCCAAGACCCCTCCTCCGCCTTGGATGCTCGAGACAATCCAAATCGACTTGACTAAAATTGGACCTGAAAGCTTTACCCTTCCACCGGCACGAGGACAGATGATAAAGATCATCTCCGTCAGCCAAGACAGTACCACCGTCAAAGAGGTTGAAAGGGAGTTTCATCCCGGCGACACATCTATAAGCCGTCTTGCGATACTTGGGCGCAAGAGTCTTGGCAAAGATGTCGGAATCGGTCTCGTTGAAGGCATCGGACTCAAGGAGGGGGCCATCGCCTCAACCGTTGCCCGCGGGGCCCATAGTCTCATCGTAGTGGGATCAAACTCCGTCAACGGAATAGAGGACATGGCTTTCGCTGTAGCCGCTTTAATCCAAATGGGTGGCGGTCAGGTAGTCGTCAAAAACAAGGAGATTCTAGCTTCAGTTGGCCTTCCAATTGGGGGAATCATCTCGTCGCTCGGTGCTCCCGAACTACTAATAGAGTTGCAGGCGGCAGATAGCGCGGCAAAAAGTATCGGAACCACGCTTAAACGTCCTTTTAGAATGCTCGACCAATTATGCCTAGCCGTAATGCCCGAACTTCGCATAACCAGCCTCGGATCCATCAACGTCGTTAACCTGATCAAGGCCGATCCGCTGCTATCGAACTGAATCGGCCTACATTAGGCTTTTATAGGCTGATATCGCATGTGCTAGCCTCAAAATGGCGGCTTTTGTACGCTCTTGGCTCAGATTCCAAACTTCGGGAGACCAAATGGAGCACGCGGTAATTATCGATATTGTCAGGACCCCTGGCGGAAAAAGAGGCGGCAAGCTCTCTGGATGGCATGCAGTGGATCTGGCCAGCCAGCCACTGAAAGCACTTGTTCAAAGAAACGATCTTGATCCCGCCCTTGTAGAAGACGTGATCCTGGGTTGTGTCACCCAAATCGGGGAGCAAGGGGTCAATATTGCCAGAAATGCGGCACTGGCTGCCGGTATGCCAGAATCTGTGTGCGGAACCACCATTGACCGGCAATGCGGCTCGTCGCAACAGGCGGCAACCTTTGCAGCCCAAGCCATCATGAGCGGATCCCAGGACATCGTAATTGCCGGGGGAATCGAATGCATGACCCGGATACCCCTCGGAGCAAATATGTCGAGTGGACCCGGAATGGCATTCGGACCCATGATGATGGAGCGTTATCAAAAAAAGGGTGGCTTGGTTCCACAAGGAATAAGCGCCGAAATGATTGCCGACATCTGGCACCTGTCACGTGAAGAACTCGATCAATACTCACTGCAAAGCCATCTCCGCGCCCTAAAAGCAACCAATGAGCACAGGTTCGATAATGAAATAATCCCCATTGCCGTAAAAGATGCTAAAGGCAGAGATACCGGCGAGATCATCTCTTTCGATGAGGGCATCAGGAGTGACACATCATTGGAGAAGTTGACCAGCCTCAAGCCGGCATTTAAGGAAAACGGCAAAATTACTGCCGGGAACTCCTCTCAAATTACAGACGGCGCTTCCGCGGCCCTGATCATGTCGGAGTCGATGGCCAACAAGTTGAACCTGAAACCGCGGGCCCGGTTCGTCGCTTTCTCTCTGGCCGGAGTGGACCCGATAACCATGCTGACCGGACCCATACCCGCGACGCAAAGGATCCTTGCCAAAAGCAAGTTTCGCCTTGATGACATCGACCTTATTGAGATCAACGAGGCATTTGCCTCAGTGGTGCTGGCCTGGGAGAAAGAGCTCAAGCCAGATATGGAAAGGGTCAACGTGAACGGAGGGGCAATTTCTCTGGGACATCCATTAGGCGCGTCGGGAACCCGTCTTTTAGCCACGCTTCTCAATGAACTGGAAAGGTCAGGAGGAAAACTGGGTCTTCAAACGATGTGTGAAGGTGGCGGACAGGCGAATGCGATGATAATCGAAAGGCTTTGAACTACCAGGCCACAATCCCCTTCCCTAAGGGAGAGGCCAAGGCCGCCATGGCAACCCAAGAATGCCACGCCCTCAAAACAAGATATGACGAAAGCCATAGGAAAAAAGCACAGCTGCCGCAATGCGTACTGCAGTCATCTCTGCGACCCTGTCTCGCTCTGATTACAAACGGGTAAGTCTTGCCGCCCATACCTCCGGTTTGTTATGGACCCCAGCGGTCGACCGGTACATAAGCGTGGAAATTGGACCTTCGCCATCGAAATATGACATCCAGCGTTTCCTAACCGCATTACCGTCAGAGGATCAGCCACTGCATGCACACAACGCTGAGATCATCGCGCACGATCTCAGCGGTACCATCAAAACCTAAAGTGCCAGCCGTAGAAGTGGGATGAATGTGAGAGAGCCGCCGCGGCTCAAGAAGAACTACCAGGCGCTGGGATCTGTCCCGGCT
>JABEUP010000104.1 GCA_013044365.1 Acidimicrobiaceae bacterium | reverse complement strand
GCACCGACGGGCGCTAAGGACGGGCCAGCTGTCCAACTAAGGTTGTCTCCGCCCTCAGGGGTGCCCGGAACGGTACTGACGGTAACCGGCGAGTTAAAGGCTCCTCTACAAAAAAAAATAGGGCTGGCTCAGCTTTGTTGGGATGGTTGTAAAGCTGGTCTGCACTACCAAGGGGTATCTCTGGCTTGGGTGAATCCGACACAATTCACCGCATCAATAGTTGTACCGGCTGCACCATGGTTAGAGTCTGGTACCAGAACAGTCAAAGCCCTGGCAACCGGTGATTACAAAGTGTCAATTGAATGTATTACCAATAATAAGGGTTGTGGACTGGGAAGTTCCGAAGGGTCGGCCACCTTTCATCTGAAGGTTGCGACTGGATCCGTGACGTGGTGTCCAACCTTATCAGGCTGCGCCCGCTTGACTGCGTCTCCTTCGGCTTCTTTCCCGGGAGATATCGTGAAGTTGGCAGGTTATGCCCCGCTTATATCAATAATAGGATCCGATACTCCAACCCAGTTTGAACTCAAAGTCAGCCGTGGTGAGCCTCCTCCCGATCAGTTAACCTTCAGTCCGACCTCAAATGGTGCCCCGGAAATAATCATTGGCCACGCCCGCCTGTTGGTGCAATCGCCGCCACCAATGTCTGCGATTGGAAAAATTAAGCCCAGTGTCGTAGATTTCAGTGGACCTTCTCCAATTACTGAGAATCCGGCAAATCCAGGGCAAATTGTTTGGTGCAGCCAGGGGAATATTGGAATTTCAGGCGTAGACGGCAATGTCAGTATTTCAACTGTCGGGGTAAGGCAGGTGCTGACTGCTCTCGGGTACGGTACGTTGGGGGCATCGTCGCCTAACTGCGTATCAGTAGCGTTAGCTGATGGAGGATCGTTGGGGAAGATCGTTCTCGCCTCTTTCGGAGTTGCTCCGAGTCTCCAGGCCCCGCCCTTGGTCAATATCGCATTGGAGACCTCTGACAGGGGTGTGCATTGGACTCCGGTGCCTGTTCCGCCTGGTTCGGCGATAAGCGGATTTGCCGGATTCCGTTATCAAGGAAGCTCCCTTCAGGCCTTGTTTGCGCCAGACTTCGCATCAAGTGGCCCTTATTATCCCAACCCGGAAGCGCCACCTCTGGTGGAGATGCTAAAAAGCGGGAATACCTCCTGGATCCCGGGAACTCTGGATTGTCCGGTACGGGGACCATGCATGACTTTTGGATCCTTCATTCCGGGCAATTGCGTCATGACCGGGAGCCAGCAGAGTATATTCTACTCTTCTGACAACGGTGCCAACTGGTTTCCGCCTTCCTGGCCGATCCAGATCCAGGCTTGTGCCCCCAATGAACTGGTACCGGTTTCAGGACAGGTCGAGTTGTTGATCTCATCAAGCTCGCAATACCTTATCAGGGAATCGATTGATGGAGGTTCAACTTGGCGTGTGTTAAGTATCCCTTCAATTCCCGGTGTGGTGCCAGGTTCAAATTTATATGGTTCCGGCGCTGAAATTCAGATGCTTTTAAATGGGTCTCTGATCGTAACCGGGCAGCACGGTAACAGCTTTGACTGGGAATTGTTGCTGCCCGGATCGGGCAGCTGGTGCCCTGTCAAAGGCCTGCCAGCGGGAGTTAGAAATTCATCTAGATCTGCCGATGTGCATCAGTTGGGAAATTCTCTGTACTGGGTTCCGCTATCCAGCAAACCGAACCCGCGGCTGCACAGTATTTCTGTTGCAGATTTAAAATGTTAGCCCAACAGCCCACCCACTAATCGGGTCCGCATTGCTGGCCGCACCGGATTACCCAGGGACACTCTTTGATGTTTTTAGGACAAATTTGAGGGATCGTTTTGCCAAGAAAACCCAAGAGTGCGCTGGTAAGTTCGAAACTATCGTTTGGCTATCATAAACTCGGTCTCGTCGGAGAACTTTCTCAGGGAGGTGATCGACGGAATAAAATAATATGATCCGGTTAACGGTGTCGTGTACCGAGTGAGAGCATCGCGGATCCCGTCAGGAATTCCCGTCATCCGGTTCAGCATTTCGTGCAGTCTGTCTTGATCATTGCTGAACCCGACAAAAACGGTGCCGTGGTTGCTGGTGGTTCCATAGGAAGTGTTTCGCCGGAAAATTGGAAGTTCGTCTCCGCCTTCCGTGACGGTCGTACGGGCAACATGGGAGTTCACCGGTAGGTCGTTTTCGGGAATTTCTTCGCTGGTTTTCTTGGTCCTCCCGATAACCTTCTCCTGTTCTTCGACAGAAAGTTCGCCGAATGATTTAAGATCATGGCGCCACTTTTGAAATAGTAAAATACTGCCGTATTCTCCTGGCGCGTTTGGTGGAATAAGCGCGACGTCGGGGGCCTCCAGAAGGCTTGGGTTTGCCGAGCCGTCTATAAATCCGGTCAGGTCGCGGTTATTTTGATAGCTCCATGCGGAGATATCTTCTGCCAAGACCGCATGTCGTGAGAGGTTTTCCAGAATTCTCGAGGAACCGTCAAACACCTGGCCAACTGATGGTCCGGATATCCACAGCCACAGGTCTCTCTGTGTCGCGGGCATAACGAATCCGTCCGGTCCCGCAATGGGTTCGATAAATTCAAACAATTCGGATGGTGAATCGGCGGGAGCAATAGAGGACCAGATTGAGGGCCTGACACCAACCACCAGGTTCAGCCCGCTGACCGTCGACTGGAGCATCGCGATATTTGCTATCGCTTTTACAAGTTCCAGTCCACTGCCGGTTGGGACAATCTCGAATTCCAGGTAGCTATGCGCTGGGGCGCCCATAGCGAATATTCCAACTTGAGGGTAGGCCACGGTTTCCTTTCAAGAGTCTTCTGACGATAATGTTAATCAGTTTCGATTCAGGGGGAAATGGTATCCAGGTGACGTAATCAATGAATCGGGTTGTTAACGGATAATCTTGACATATCCAATGAAATATCGATCATTGCTTCTGGGTTGTAGATAGCATCCGGTTAACACAGGTAAGGGATAAATATGCAGGTGGAAATTTGGTCCGATATCGTCTGTCCGTGGTGTTATATCGGCAAACGACGATTTGAAGCTGCTTTGAGTCGCTTTAGCGGACGCGATCGGGTTGAGATCATTTGGCGGTCCTTCGAGCTTGATCCATCAGCACCGAATCAAACTAATGAAGATATGGCTACCAGATTGTCGAAAAAATATCGTATGAGCAAGGATAAGGCGAACGAGACAATTGCGAATATAACTAATTTGGCTAAGGCTGAAGGACTCGAATATCATTTGGATTCAGCCAAGCAGGGTAACAGTTTTGACGCCCACCGCCTCTTGCAATTAGCAAACATACATGGATTGGGTGATGCGGTAAAGGAGCGGTTGATGAGGGCCTATTTTACCGATTCGCTCGAAATTTCAAATCAAGATGTTCTGGTGGAACTAGGGGTGCAAGCGGGACTGGACGGGACAGAGATACGGGGCATGTATGCAAATGATTACATGGTTTCGAACGTGCGCAGTGACGAGGCCTTAGCCTCAAAGTATGGAATAACCGGTGTTCCTTTCTTCGTGTTTGATTCGAAGTATGGGGTATCGGGTGCCCAGGATAGCGAGGTGTTTCTGGAGGTAATGAACAAGGTGCGGGAGGAGGCTCCATCAATCAAAATGATCGGCGATACTGATGCCGCCGGTTGCAACGAGGATTCCTGCGCCTTGTAACCAAAAGCAAAAAAATGCCGGATTGATGCTATACCCAAACTCACCTATTTGGTTTGTTTCAAACGTATCCAATCAGCGATAACCCATCACTGTGGTTTTGTGGCTATATGGTTAAGGCGGATCAAAGTTATTCCTGGCCCGGACAACAGCGGGACGCGGGCGGTCCGTAACCAACCAACCGTGCGCACATTTGGTTGGATATTTCAACTATTCACTTTGGTTCCGATTTTATGCATATGTGGCGTAGTAATGAATTTAGGTAAAGGGAGTTGAAAATGCAGGAAAGAAAACTCGGATCTTTAGGTCTAAAAGTGTCTGCCGTGGGTTTGGGCTGTATGGGAATGAGCGAATTCTATGGGCCTTCGGACAGCTCTGAGGCTATCAACGTCATTCACCGGGCCCTTGAACTCGGTATTAATTTCCTGGATACTGCGGATATGTACGGGCCATTTACCAATGAAGTTTTGGTAGGCAAAGCAATTAGATCTCAGCGGGATAATGTTGTCCTGGCTACTAAGTTTGGAAATTCACGCGGTGAAAATGGTGAGCATTTGGGAGTACGTGGTGATCCTAATTACGTAAGGGAATCTTGCAACGCATCACTAAGGCGGCTTGGGGTCGACGTGATAGACCTTTATTACCAGCACAGAGTCGATAAGAACGTGCCGATTGAAGAGACCATTGGTGCAATGTCCGAACTGGTTGAAGCTGGTAAGGTTCGTTATCTGGGAATGTCCGAGGCGGCTCCGGCAACCATAAGGAGAGCCCATGCGACCTTTCCTATTACTGCGCTTCAGACCGAGTACTCACTATGGAGTCGGGATCCGGAGGATGAAATTCTCCAAACAGTAAAAGATCTTGGGATAGGTTTCGTGGCCTATTCGCCGCTGGGTCGTGGAATTTTAACCGGACAGATCAGGAGCATTGACGATCTTGACGGCAACGACGCCAGGAGGAGGTATCCGAGGTTTCAAGGTGAAAACTTCCAAAAGAATCTTGACCTGGTGGAAAAGATAATTGAGATAGCCAATGAAAAAGGTGTGACTCCAGCCCAGTTGGCGTTGGCGTGGGTGCTGAAGCAATCTGACGGCATAGTGCCCATACCCGGAACGCGAAAGATTAGCCGCCTTGACGAGAACGTTGCTGCGGTTGACGTAACTCTAACTCCGGAGGACCTAACCGCCATAGATGCCGCATTCCCGAAGGGTGCGACGTTGGGTGACCGCTATGCGGTGATGGATAGCGTCAATAGGTAATACATCTTTATTTGAACTGCTTGGATCGTTTGAAGTTCTTTTGCTAAGCATCGGTGAATCAAAATCACCGCAATGCCACAATAAAAAATACCACTTTGAGGTTGGATGCTGTCAGTTCTCTTCTCGATACGGATCAAATATCGACATCTGCGGCTGCAGGGCTGGTAACGGCCTCTCTGAAAGGCAGGCTGTTGAAAAACTCTGGCGGTTCAACCCAAACAGTTAGCGGCCGTCCGTTTACGGCAGAGTCGATTGCCTGCCAGACTTTCTCTGAGGTTAGGGGCATATCGATGTGGGTGATACCAAAATGTGAGATTGCATCGATTACCGCGTTGTGCACAGCCGGCATAGATCCAATTGTGCCTGATTCCCCGATACCTTTAGCGCCAAGCGGATTCAGGTTTGTAGGGGTTTCGGTGTTGGAAACCTCGAATGAAGGTAATTCGGCGGCACTTGGCATTCCGTATTCTGCCAGGGTGCTCGTGAGTGGATTGCCATAATCGTCATAAACGAATTGCTCCCACAGGACTTGGGCTATCCCTTGTGCAATGCCGCCATGTTGCTGGCCGTGGACTATGAGCGGATTGATTATTCTTCCGCAGTCATCGACGGCAATGTGGCGAATCGGCGTTACCTTCCCAGTCTCTATATCCACCTCCACCACGCTCACATGGGAACCGAACGGGAATGTCGCACCTTTTTGCACAAAATCGAGGCTGACTGCTAGTGGGTCCCCTTGGCTTTCTGAATATGCCGCCAGATCTTCCCAGCTGACTTTGGATGACGGTACTCCGGCTACTGCAAGGCCGCCGTCTGAAATCACGATGTCCGAGTCGCTGGCTTCAAGATAGTTTGCTGCCAGTTGCCTGGATTTCTCAAACAATGATTCAGCGGCGGTTGCCACTGCAGATCCGCCGATCTGAAGAGATCGGGATCCCCCGGTGCCTCCTCCGGTTGGGACAAGAGAGGTGTCCGACTGTATGAATCTGATCTTTTCTATCGGTATGCCGAAGCGGTCGGACACGATCATCGAGAATGACGTGGCGTGACCTTGACCGTGCGAGGAGGTTCCGACCTTTATAGCGGCGGTTCCATCAGGGAATATCTGGACAGCTGAAAATTCGGATGGCCCGCCGCCGGCAGTGACTTCGACATAGGTGGAAATGCCAATACCAAGCAGCTTGGTGCTTCCGCTGGCGAGTCTGCTGGCCTGTTCTGCCCGGAGTCCTTGATAGTCGGCGAGTTCGAGCGCTTTGTCAAGTGTCGATTCGTAATCTCCGCTGTCGTAAAGAGCTCCCGGCAAAGTACGAAATGGGAATTTGCTGCTGGGTATCAGATTCTTTCTGCGCAGTTGCACTGGGTCTATCGCAAGTTCATCGGCGGCAATATCCATAATTCGCTCGAGAAATGCTGCTGCTTCCGGACGGCCTGCTCCACGAAACGCTCCAACCGGAGTTGTGTTGGTGAGGGCTACCGCCACGTCATAGGCAATCTTTGGAATTTCGTAGACTCCCTGGCTCATCAGTTTTGTAGAGCCCATCACCAAACCTCCGCCAAAGCCGGCGTATGCTCCGGAGTCGCCCACCATCCGGCACCGCAAACCGGTGATCTTTCCGTCTTTCGTGAAACCCATCTC
Source organism: Acidimicrobiaceae bacterium (assembly GCA_013044365.1). Classification (GTDB taxonomy): domain Bacteria; phylum Actinomycetota; class Acidimicrobiia; order Acidimicrobiales; family Acidimicrobiaceae; genus SCQM01. Next base: position 7,596 of record JABEUP010000104.1, on the reverse strand, counting down.
CACATATTGAATTTGACCGCGTCCATGGGGAAGTGCTGTCATATTCTCCGAACGTGTTTCGCTCCATTTCACCGGAATATTTAATTTAAGGGCAGCCGCAATGACCACGGAATGTTCGGCGGTTACGCCGGCTTTTCCACCGAATGCGCCCCCGACATGGGGTGCTATGACCCGGATGCGGTCGGGATCGAGGTCAAGAATTTTGGAAATAGCCTTGGCGAAGTTATGCGGCATCTGGGTCGAAACATTAATAGTCATGTCCCGGTCGCCGGTTGGGGTCGGTTCAACTGAAATTGCGTTTCCTTCCATAGGAACCACAGCTACTCGCTGGTTAATGAATCGTCCCCGAATAATCACTTCGGCGTCTTCGAGCGCGTTCTCGGGGTTTTCTTCCCTCGATCCGGCTGCCAGGTTGGAGCCAAGTTCTTCGAACTGGACTGGCGCACCGGGCTCAAGAGCCTTCTCCGGATCTACAACAGCCGGAAGCTGCTCATAATCAACGTAGATTGCCTCAGTCGCATCGATTCCTTCGGCTTTCGAAGCTGCGATTACCACTGCCACCGCATCTCCGACGAAGCGAACCTTTTCCGTTGCCAAAGGTGGGCGCTTGCAGGCATCATTCAGGGGGAAGAAAGCATGGTGTGGCGGAATCGGCAAGTCCTTTGCCGTAAAAATTGCGATGATGCCAGGCATTTTTTCGGCGTCGGAGGTGTCAATACTGATTATTCTGGCATGCGCATATGGCGATCTCAGGAACAAAGCGTGGGCAAATCCCTTTTGATTATCGATGAATGTGCCTTTGCCTGTGAGAAGGTCCGGATCTTCTACGCGCAAAACTGAAGTACCAAGTATTGAAGTAGCCATAGTTCCAGCGTATTTCATACACAACGTTTTGGAGAGGTTTAGCCTCCAAAATATCGTGTTGCTCCATGGGGTTTTTTGAATATTCCCGCTTGCCGCCGGTCAATTTAGGCCCTGTAGCCACAGTTTCAGGTAACACCGCTTGATGGAACCTTTTGGCTTACCATGCATCCCAGTTATCGGTTTAGGCAAATATTGGCTCTTCCAAAGCGGGGGTGGACCTGGTACTCTTTAGATCCCGCCCCAAGATATGAGACCGGATTCAATCCGTTCAATGTTTTGAGGAAATCCATGAGTACCAAGGTCGATCTGCTCGAGAAGTACGGGCTGGATCTTGAAGGTGCCGTTCGGGATCTAGTAGATCGCGGTAATTGGCGTCAATTACTTGATCTTTCGGCGCGGTTCAGAAGTTACAGCCCATTAAACCTGCTGATGCTGTTTTCCCAGGCCTGCAACAGGGGCTTTTCACCTACCTTGGTTGCCGGCTACAAGGGATGGCAAAAACTTGGACGCCAAGTAAAAAAAGGGGAGAAGGCTCTGTATATTTTCGCGCCTACTATCAAGAGAGTAGATCAGGCTATTGATTTAGTCTCAAGCGAGCCTCCAAAGGAGGTTTTGGTGGGCTACCAGCTGGTTAGCGTATTTGATCTTTCTCAGACGGCTGGCGATGATTTGCCATTGCCTCCGGAGCCTTTGCTGTTGGACTCAGAGTCTTCGGAGATCCCGGTTTTGCTGGAGCTCTTGACTGTGTTTCTCAAGAGAAGCGGGTTTACTGTCAAATTTGAATCATTTGACGAGGTGAACGGGTTCACTGATTTCGAGAATTATCTGGTCAAGGTCCGTTCGAACGTGTCGGCGTCTCAGCGGCTGAAGACTCTCGTGCACGAGACCGCCCATGTGGTGCTTCACCAGAGTGGCGCCGTCTCCCGTATCCAGGCCGAACTGGAAGCTGAGAGTTGTGCATATGTCGTTTGCAGGGCATTGGGAGTCGACAGTTCTTCGTATTCTTTTCCATATGTCGCCCGATGGTCTGGCGGGAATGTGGCGCTGGTAAGCCAGGTTGCACAAAGTATTCATCGCTGCGCGGGAAAGATACTCGATTGTTTGGAAAGGTGAGAAAGTGCAGATAGACGAAGGTCTTATGGAAACATGGAAGCGTTCTGTGCTTGAGATTCAGCGCTTCTGCAATTGGTCCACATTATGGAACGGGGAACGCTACTTTAGCGATGCGGTACCCAAAGAGGTTGGCGGCCAGGATCTTTATATCGTCACTGCTTACAATCCCGGTAGTGATCCACTCCCGGAGATGGAGAATAAATCCCGGGACAAGCAGTTGTTTTCCCGAATTTCAAGCCTCGGCTCAGCTGGAAGTTTCGTTAGTGTCGGCCGTTCGTTGTCTGGAAGCCACGAGGAATTTGGTTATGCAATTTACGCTGTTTCCAAGAACGAGGTGGATCAGTTGGCGAAAGAATTTGGCCAAATTGGCTACTACAGGTTTACTCCGTCTTCGATGGAGATCTATGCACTGGATGAGTACGGGGAGTTTTCAAGAGTTTTGGAAATCTGATCGAGCGGCTATCGCAGTGAGATTATTCGCTGGGTTGTTGAAGGAAATATTCAGAATTGATTGCCGCCAGGCTATAGATTTGTAGAAAATGTTTGGCTGGTTATGACTAAAGAGTTTTTATAAAGTCATTGTGGAGGATGCGTAAAAGTGAGCGGGAGCGAATTAGCGGCAGACTGGGGAGTGGATCACTTTGATCCTTGGGACAGGCGGATTTCCTATGGCAATATTTGGGGAATTTATAGTGCCATGCGAAAAACTGCCCCAGCTCATTACAGTGATGCGCACGACGGGTTTTGGTCGATTGTCAGCTACAAGGCGGTAAAGGCCGCTGCACGCGACCACAGGACATTTTCGTCAGCCGGCGGCACTTCGATTGGTGAGCGCCGCTCTGATTCGTCCACACCCGCCAAGGCTCCAATTGAATACGATCCTCCCGACCACACCAGGTTCCGCAAGGCTCTTCAGGAGCCGTTTCTACCGCGCAAAATGGAGCAATTTACTGACGGAATCCGCACAACTGTAAAAGAATTACTTGACCAAATATCTGAAATGGGTGATTTCGATATTGTGCAGGATTTGGCGGAGCCTGTGCCTCAGGAAGTGCTTTCGAAGGTCATCGGATTTGACGAAGAAGCCAAAGTTAAAAATAGAGAATTGGTGCTTGCGGTAGTGAATGCGGATCTTCTGTCGAAGCAGGAGGCGTGGAGAGATTTCCATGCCTTTCTTCGGGGGGAAATTAGAAAGCGGCAGGAGAGTCCAAAAGACGACTTTCTGAGCCATCTTTGTGCTGACGAGTTCGAAGGGAGCAGGTTCAGCGAACCTGAACTGGTGAGCATGCTTGCTGCGGTAGCGCTTGCGGGTCATCACACCGCGATAAATGGCATCTCATCAGTACTTCGCAGAGTTGCGGATCCTGTTGTAAGGAATGCGTATAATGCGGATAGGAAGTTGCTTCCGAAGATTATCGAAGAAACTTTAAGATGTGATCCGCCCATTCATCTCGAGGCTAGAACTACGACCGAACCAGTTGAGGTCGAGGGAATAAAGATACCGGCTAATGCGTCAGTTGCTCTGATCTATGCGTCTGCAAACCATGACGAGATGGAGTTTGAGAACCCCGAAAGCTTTGACTGCTCACGCACTGCAAATCAGCATCTGGCGTTTGGGCATGGCATCCATACCTGCTTTGGGATGCACCTGGCCAGGTTGGAAATGTCGATAGTGCTTGAGGAGACGATGAATAGATTTCCGCGATACAAGCTTAATGGTCCGCAGATTGATTCCGGAATGGTTTACGGACACCACATGGGTTGGGAGTCGATGCCGGCCTCGATCGCGTAATTGTTTCGGAGCAGTCAGCTCTTTGGACTGTTAGTAGCGCCTTGTGTTTGGCCGGTATAAAGGTCCGGCGAATCGAGATTTCAAGATTGTTCATTCCGGTTAACTGTTGAACTTTTCAATAAGGTGGTGGATGAAGGCCGCCACACCATTTTCGGTATTAGACGGCGCAAGCCAGTTGGCGGCCGCCTTTGCCTCGTCGTTGGCATTGGCGGTTGCAGCGGAGTAGTTTGCCCAGACGAGCATCGAGACGTCGTTGGATTGGTCACCAATAGCAGCACTTTCGCTCTGGTCGATCCCGAGAATTCGGCTTACGGCCGCCAAGCCGCTCGCCTTGGATATGCCAAGTGATTGAAAGTCAACCCAGTCCCTGCCGGCACTGGTAGTTGTAACCAAATTTCCACAGTGGGCCTGCGCCACTTCGCTCAGCTCCTGATGGGATAGTTTCGGGTGCTTGCAGATGATCTTTGTAACGGGCTGGTCGACCTCCGTTAGCACGTCATCTATAGGGTCTTCGAACAGATCGGGTACCGAAATGGCAAAAAAATCGTGTTCGGGTACGAATCTGTCGAGCTTTTCAACAGCGAAGATGATGCCGGGAATTTGCTCCCTGAGTTTGGAGATGATTGAAATTGCCATATCCTGTTCGATGGGCGTGTGGGCAATCAGGCGGTCATTATCAAGGTCGTAGATGGCGGCTCCGTTCTGACACACTGCCAGTGGTCCCAGACCAGCCATGGCAGCAATCTGCCTTACTGATTTAATTGAACGGGCGGTGGATGCTATACCGGCTATCTGGTACCTATTTGCTTTGTCAATAGCCTTTATATTGGCTTTAGATATTTGGCCCATTTGGTTCAAAAGCGTTCCATCCAAATCAATTCCAATAAGCCTGACCGGTTTTTGGGAATAATCCTTCACGATCGCTATGAAAGGGCCTTTATGTTTGTCGGGGGAACGTATCCTCCCGGTACTTGTTGCTTGGAACCGGTAGGAAGTATCTGGTCGCACTCACTCGAAAGAGCATTCACTAGAAGCTTTTCGGGAACTCTAGTTACTTCAGAGAGCGTTGCCTGCAGTGCCTGGTATATACCATTTGAACCGGCGGCAATTGCTGCCATAGGAAGGGCTGATCCAAGCAACGCCATTGCCTTTTTCTGGTCGATCGCTTCAACAGCAGGATTAGTTTGGCTGCTGGCGATTTTATATTGCGATATTGACTCGTTGACATACTGACAAGCCTGTCTGGCATTTGCACTGGCGGAAGATCCACATGCCGTTAGAACCGTTCCACCGAGCAACAGGATCACGATTACTATTCCAACTCTGGAAATCGAGTGGCTGCTGGCCTTTATTCGCCTGTCCATTTAACTGTCTTTGCTAACAGGAATTTTGAGATTTGGAGACATTTTTCCAGGGTGGGACATATTGTATCTTCTCCCGCGTATATTTTCGCAAGCGACAAGCTGGATCGGCCAATCACCGTAACTTTTCTTACTGGCGAGTCGGTGGGAGAGTAGGTAGTCTCAACTGTGCCGACTTCCAGGGGCAGATCCATTCCACCAATGGCGGACAGCTCGATCGCTAACCTCAGCAAATCAGCGTCCTTGTCAACCGGAGGCAAATCCCATGTCATCGAGAGCAGCATGTGGTAGGTATCTTCAGGAACTTCGTCATCTCCAAGCAGGGCGGCTTCATCTTCGAATGCCAGGAGAATACGAGGTTCAACATCTAAATTGAGATGGAAATCAAGCGGCTCACCACAGGCGTCCTCAGGATGCATATCGATTTCCCAGGCCTGTCTCATGGAATACGTCTCTATGAAATGTCGTTCATCGTGGACGTGAAAACCATGTTCCATCGCGTGATCTTTAAGCTCAGTAACAAATCCCGAAATATCGATTGCTGCCATATATCTGTAAAGTTTAGCGCTAAATAATGACCCTTTACGGGTAGAACAAGATATAAATCTGATTGTTGGAACTACTTGCTTGGAATCTTTTGCTGGTGAACCCCGAAATTGGCTATTTATTTATATTATGGGAGACATCGATGGAGAGTTTGGAATTTTTGGACCCGGGTCCTTAGCATGGAAGATTCACGCCCACCCGTCTGGATGGATTGGCGCAATCAGAGCTCTTTTGATTCAGGCTCTGGAACCGAGAGCAATGGCCGGAGTGGCTCAATTTTCCCGCTTCAGCGAGGATGCCTGGAAGAGATTTAGTGCAACCAGTGAATTCATAATGACGGTAACCTATCGACCGCGCACTGAGGCTGAGAACGCGATCGCCCAAGTGCGCAAAATTCATCAACCTGTCGTCGGGGTTGACCCAAATACCTCGCAGCAATTTAGCGCTAATGACCCTTATCTGCTGGCCTACATCCATAACAGTTTGGTGGACTCACTGTTAGCTGCCTATCTAAATTTCGCTGAAAGGCTTTCGAAATCCGATCAGGATCAATATGTCAAGGAGATGTTTGAGCTAGCCGAACTCATTGGGGCGGATGCGAGCGAAGTTCCCGGGACCGCAGAGGATCTTACAAAATGGCTCAGTTCCTGCCAGGGATTACTCCTAACTCCCGAGGCGAAGTTGGCCGCAGAAACTGTTAGAAACATCAACCTTCCGCCATATTTTCGCCAGATATGGAGTATCGCGTGGAATGCATCGCTTTCGATCCTGCCTCCGTATGCCTTGGAGCTTTACGGTTTTGAGATTGGCGAATGTCCAGCCGCTGTTTACAAGGAACTAGCCGGGACGATTGCCCGGACTCTTCGCTTAGTTCTTCCGAGCCACCCTTATTATCGCCAAGCGAAGTACTCGTTTTACGATTTCTATTCGCGCAATAATGGTCGTTGTTGGAGGTCGGATTTTGGGTGTCCGGTGAAGGATTTAATTAGCATTGTGGCTTCCATGCGCTAGCTTTTAGGTATGTCCTACGACACAGAGAAAATCATTCGTGTCTTTTTCGAAACTGCGGATGCAATCGCCGAGAAGGTTTCGGGGGGTCTGTCGTGGGCGAAGAGCAGTGGTCATACAGGTCAGCACCAAGGTGATATTGATGCTGACAAGGTTGGCATAGAAATTATTACCGGCAATGGGTTCAGGGTATTTTCGGAAGAGTCAGGATATTCCACTCTCTCAACCACAGACAACGGGTCATCGGCAGATGTGATAGTCGTGATCGATCCGGTTGACGGTTCAACGAACGCGTCAAAGGGGATACCTTTTTATTCGGTTTCTCTTTGTGCGGTAATTAATGGAGTTCCCGTGGTTGGCCTGGTGAGAAACTTGGTTTCTGGTGACGTTTACATCGGTGAAGCGGGCAAAGGGAGCACAAAGAACGGAAAACCGATTTCACCGTCCCAAGTGAGGGAGATTTCCAAAGCCGTTATCGGGATCAATGGATACAGTCCGAAGTATCTAGGATGGGCACAGTATAGGGCGTTTGGTTCTGCGGCATTGGAACTCTGCATGGTTGCCGAAGGATCGCTGGATGGCTATATTGATCTTTCCAAAGCTTCGTTGGCGAGTTGGGATGTTCTCGGCGGCTTGCTGATCTGCATTGAATCAGGAGCAACGATAGTTTGTCAAGACGGAACTTCATATGCAGCCACCGACTTAGAGGGACGTAAGAGGATCGTGGCGGCTGGCACGGAGGAACTTGCCCAAGAGTTGCGTGCCAAAGCATGGTCATAACAGAAATTTTCTGCAGATCATCCGGCATGTCTTGCTAGTCTTTATCTGCTTAGGGCGCTTAGCTCAGTTGGCTAGAGCAGCTGGCTTACAACCAGCAGGTCGTGGGTTCGAGTCCCTCAGCGCCCACCAGGT